>JBBJNV010000030.1 GCA_037721215.1 Gemmatimonadaceae bacterium | reverse complement strand
AACCCGCGACCACAAGCTTGGAAGGCTAGTGCTCTACCAACTGAGCTACTCCCGCACTACAAACAAAAAACCCGCCCCATCGAACTACATGGTGGGGGAAGGATTCGAACCTTCGAAGGCGTAAGCCGGCAGATTTACAGTCTGCTCCCGTTGGCCACTTAGGTACCCCACCCAGTTTCCGCTCACGCGGCAGGCTGGCACAACCCGGAACGAGACACGCCCGACCACCAGCCGGACAGAGCTGACGGCGAGAATCGAACTCGCAACCTGCTGATTACAAATCAGCTGCTCCGCCAATTGAGCTACGTCAGCAAACAGCGATTTTACATAAGCCCGTAATAATAGCCGAGTTTCGTCAGGTGCGTCAACCGGCGAACGCGTTACGGTGTGGGATCGCAGGATACCATAACACCGAAGCCGCTGCTCAGCAGCGCATGTCCGCCAATGATGAGCCAGCTCCCGTTTACCCGGCGGAGGCGCATCACCGACGGGGAAGCCGCATACCACTGGGCCAATCCCGAACTTACCGGGTCCATTTTCGCCTCGTTTGAGGATCGAGGGTCGGTCCCTGTCATTTCATGTCGAGGATCCGTGTGCACTATGTACGCGGTCGAATCGGCGACCACCACGCCAACAATGCGGTGGGGCTGCACCTTGCCCGGGGAATCCGCTGATGCAGCGGTTACAGGACAGCCGCGAGCAACAGAATTTTTGTCGGCCAGCCACACCTGATATCGGAAGTCCTGCGCCTCGATCCACCTCGCTGCCGCGTCAGTTACGGTCAGCGCTGCCAGGGAATCAGGTGAGCTGATACGCGCGAACTCATATCTCGTCAACTGTCCCGTGCCTTTCACCGCCTCCTCAAATTCCTTCACGCGATACTCTGCCACGGCGCGCGGCATTTTCGGGTCATCACGCATCAACCTTTCCGCGGTGATCCCGTACTCCGCTTGTGGCTTCCGCGATGAGGCGATGACCGACTTTCGATACGCGTCGAACGAGTCCAGATCGAGAAGGCCCGCCGCCGCGTTCCATCGCCCTTCAGCAACGTTGGAGAAAAACGCCTCGGCGACCTGGCGAGGGGTCCGTGCCTGTGCATCTGCCGGGAACGCAGCCAGAATTGGGGCAGCAACAGACAGACACAAGCATCGCAGACCCGCCCATCGCCCCCGTGCCGAGCGCAAACTCATCGCACCTTTTTCCACGTCGTGCCGGATGGCCCATCCTTGATCTCGATCCCCCGCCCCTCCAGCTCACCCCGGATTGCGTCTGAACGCGCGAAATCGCGCCGTTCCCGGGCTTCGCGGCGCTCAGCAAGCATCGCCTCTACCTCAGCGGCGTTGTCCGCGGCGTTTCCTTCGGGGACGATATCCAGAACCCCATTGATGCGAGCGAAAGCCGTTCTCGCCTTCTCGACCGACTCCGTATCTCCTCGGAAATTGCCGCTCGAGCCACGATCGAGCTCCGCATTCGCCTTCCTTATGAAAGTGAACAACGCGCCCATCGCAATCGGCGCGTTCAGATCATCAAACAGCGCGTTCGTTGCATCGCGAATAGCTTCTTCTGCAACTGTCGCCAGCTCCGGAGTTCCGGCGGTGGCCGATGCGAGCCGTTCGGCGAACTCCCCTACACGCCTCACTCCCTCTACAGAGGCCTCGAGCGCCTCGGGCGACAGGTTGAGCTGCTTTCGGTAATGAGTCGAAAAAACGAAATGCCTGAACGCCGCCGCGGACACGCCCTGATCCCGCAAATCCGCAACAGTCGCAACATTTCCGACCCGCTTCGCCATCTTGCTGCCATCGGTGAGCAGAAATTCCCCGTGGCACCAGAAGCGGGAGAAAGTTTCTCCCGTCGCACCTTCTGACTGGGCGATCTCATCCTCATGATGCGGAAACACGAGATCCACCCCGCCGCAGTGAATGTCCATCGTTGTGCCGAGGTAGTGCATCGCCATTGCTGAGCATTCGAGATGCCAGCCGGGACGGCCGCGTCCCCATGGTGAATCCCACGCAGCACCGGCGCGCTCATCCTCATCCTTCGCCGCTTTCCAGAGGGCGAAATCCTGTGCGTTTTCCTTCGTGTACTCGTCCTGCGCGACGCGGGCGCCGGCTCTGATCTCACGAGTGTCAAGTCGCGACAGCCGTCCATAACCTTCAAATCGGTCGATTGCGTAGTAAACAGAGCCATCCTCGGCGAGATAGGCAATGCCCTTTTCGATGAGCGTCGAAACGAGCGCAATCATCCCCGCAATGTGATCGGTGGCTTTCGGATACTCCTCGGCATCCTGAATGCGGAGAAAATTCCGGTCGGCATGGAACACGTCGACGATCGGCTCCGTTACTTCGGTAATTGTCAGCCCGCGCTCGCTGGCCCGCTTGATGATCTTGTCGTCGACATCGGTGAGGTTCATGACCTGCTGAACCTCCCAGCCACGCAAGCGTAGCGTCCGCCGCAGGAGATCCTCGAACAGAAACGTGCGGAAATTACCTACATGCGCCGGGTTGTAGACAGTCGGGCCGCACGTGTACATCCGCACGGTTTTTCCGTCCGCGGGCTCGAAAGACTCGAGAGTGCGTGACACCGTATTGTAAAGCCGGAAATCGGACATCATCGGGAAGCTAGACCGCTCCCCGAAACAGGGCAACACAGACTGACCGGTTTCAATGCATGCGTTCAGCTACAAATCGGATTCGCGTCTCAATCACCGGGAACTGCGGAAAAGCCGCCTCAAGCCGGGGTTGCTCGCTGGAGAAAACTCCGGCGTTCCTTCCTTTCTCCAGCAGAAGAATGCGCGATGCAATTGGCGCTATCACCCCTGCATCGCGAACAGCAACAACGACGGCTCTGCCGCCTGCTGCTTCGGATGCGAGCGCGCTCAGTACGGGAGGTGGACACACAGAAGGCATGTCAGCCGGCGTACTATCGAGGAAAATGATTTTCGGTTCTTCGGTCAGTGCTTCGGCGATCGCAAGCCGCTTCACTGCCTCGCGCGCAAGATCGCTGACGCTGGCCGCAGAACTGGCGCTGAGGTCGAGGCGGTCGAGCGCCGACTCGATCGCCCGGTTCCGCTGCAGAAGCGTCATCCCGGTTTTCGCGAGGCGGTACTCCAGCACATCACGCACCGTCAGGAATGGATAGTACACTGGCATAGCTGGAACGAAGGCGACGTCGGGCAAGCATCCGCCTCCGGCGAACGGCTCCCCGAACCAGTCGACAAACCCACGATCGCGGCGCAGAATGCCGGCCGCACACTGAAGCAGGGTTGTCTTCCCCGCACCCGCCGCTCCGACAATACCAAGCACTTCTCCGCGCATCAGGTCGAGACTGACATCAACCAGGGCCGCAGAACGCGTGGGTGAGGTTGCGGGACCGCGGGCGAACGACTTGTGGAGCGAGCGAATGCGCAACACGGGTGAACGATCGGGGCTGTCGGCGACTCTGAGATTGCAGGCCATTGCGAAACGGGGCATCGGGGAACAATCGCAGCCTTAGGGCTTACCTCAGACTATCCCTGCCAACGCCGACGCCACTGACCAAATGCAGCCGGTCAGCATCGGAATATTCCTCTCAGGCAGTCTTGACGACCACCGGCGGAATCGCCACAGCACCCCGTTGTCCGAGCGCCAGCATGTCGGTGGCCGGTGCCCGAGGCAACAATACACCCCCATCCGGTGCCGGCACCCTGAGCACGAACATCCTGTCTCGCGTCGCCTTGCGGAATCCCTTGCCCTCATAGATGCGGCTGATGAGAATCCGACGCACGATCACCATTATCATCGCCAGTGTCGGAACCGCAATCACCAGCCCGAGCGGACCGAGCAATTTTCCGATAACCAGCACCGCCATGATCGTAAGCACCGGCGGCAACTCGACCTTGTGCGACATCACGAGCGGCGCTACGACATTGCCCTCGAACAAATGGACGACGACGCCAAGCAGTACCACCAGCAGCGACCGTGTGCCGCCATCGGGGCCGCCGAGTACAAAAAGCGCCGGCAGAAGAGTAGAGAGCAACGTTCCGAAAAATGGAACAATGGCAACCGCACCGGTGAAGATCCCGAATGTGAGCCAGTACGGGACGTTCAGGAGATAAAGCCCGATTGCGGTAAACGCCGCCAGCACCGTCATCGCCAGCAATTGCGCCACGATGTACGACCGGAGTGCATCGGCAATATCGCGCAAAACGTCGCGAATGAAGTCCCGGTGTACTGGCGGAAACAGCGCGATCATCCACTCGCGGTAGATGCCCGGCTGCAGCGCCATGTAGATGCTCATCACCATTACCGCGAAAATCTCTATCATGACGTGGACGAGCGAAAACACCTTGGGCACGACGTCACCGGCCGATGTCGAGACACGATCGTACACAGCCTTGAGAACCTGGTGCTGGCCCGGCTCCCAGAAATCGCGCATCGCCGGGAACCGTGCCACAAACTTGTCGATGCCGCCTTCCCAGTTGGCTATCGTCGCCGGCAGCACCTGCACCAACTGGCGGGTTTGATCGAGAACCGGTGGAACCAGCAGCGCAACCAGCCCCACGATGCCGACGAGAGTGCCGACGACGGCAAGAAAAAATGCAAGGCGATCGTTCATGTGACCGCGCTCTACCAGAAAATCGCGAAGCGCACCGAGGTACAGCGAAAGAATTACTGCGAGGAAAAGCAGCAGGAAAATGCTGGCCGTCTTTCCCACCATCCAAAGAATCAGGACAGTGAGAACGACCGTGGTGAGCGCGCTGCCCAACTTCGGGCGATCTACCGCTACAGCGTCAGTCATCTCGTTGAATTCTCATCGGAAACTTCCTCAGCGTCAGGAATCTCCCCGGGCGCCAGATCTCCAGCAGCGAGCTGGCGATTCGCGTCCTCGGACGGAGCGGCCAGCAACCCCATCTTCTGTTTGAGCGATATGAGTTGAGCATCGGCGGTGGCAGTTCCGGCCGTCGACTCGAGGCGCTTGAAGTCGTTCGACAGCTTGTCGCCGGAAAATTCCTCGTTGATCTCCGAGTGCGCACGTATCTGCCTTTCGTTCTGATCGATCTTTTCCTCCATCCTGGCGAATGCCTCGAACGCCGACTTCTCGGACATCGACGACATCGTCTCGGAGATTCGCTTTTGGGCATCGGCGCGGCGCTGCTTCGCGAGAAGCAGATTTTTCTTGCGCGCCGCCTCTTCGATATTGTCGTTGAGGCCGCGCAGCGAGTCTTTGAGCCTGTCAGTTTCCTGTTTGTGCGCTTCCCAGGTGAGCTGCATCTGCTGTCCCCGCGACACATGCTCGCCGCGTCGCATCAGCGCCTGCTTGGCGAGATCATCGCGCCCCTCCTTTACAGCAAGCATCGCCCGATGCTCCCATTCCTCGGCCTCACGCAACTCCTGAGCGGTTTGATCCTGAAGCCGCTTCTCATCGGCGATCGCAGCTGCCACCTGCTGCTTCGCCTTCACCAGTTGCGAGCGCATGTCGATGATGATCTGATTCAACATTTTCTCAGGCTGCTCAGCCTGAGCGATCATGTCATTGACGTTTGCCCTGAATAAACGTGCTATGCGATCGAAGATGCTCATTTGTACCTGTTGCCTCGGGAGTGAACTACGTCGCGAAGATACTTGAATGGACCAATGTTGACCAGTTGAACCCGCGTTCGATTCACGACCGCTTGATCTGATACAGCCGCTCTTTCGCAAGCCGTCTGCCGGTTGGCGTCGCCGCCAGACCACCGCCCGCCGTCTCGCGATACCGCACATCCATTTCTCTGCCGATCTCACCCATCACGTCTATCACTTCATCCACAGGAATCGCGAAAGTGATGCCCGCCATTGCCATCTCGATCCCCGCCAGCGCGATTGCGGAGCCAGTTGCATTTCTGAAAACACACGGCAGCTCCACCAGTCCGCCAAGCGGGTCACAGACTAGTCCGAGCATGCCTTGCATCGTAAGCGCGACTGCATGCCCCGCCTGTGACGGGCTGCCTCCCAGCATCTCGGTTGCCGCACCTGCTGCCATTCCGGCCGCCGCCCCGGTCTCCGCCTGACATCCGCCCTCGGCCCCCGAGAGTGACGCGCGCTCGGCGATTACTGCCCCGATCAGACCAGCGCAGGCAAGCCCGTCGAGGACTACATCGTCGGGCAACGATCGCGATTTGGCGAGCCCGGTGAGCACCGCCGGGAGCACGCCTGCACCGCCAGCGGTCGGCGCCGCGACGATCACACCCATTGCGGCGTTGACTTCCTGCACTGCCAGTGCTCTTGCAAGGATATCGCGGAACGGGGTGTCGGCGAGAGGGCCGGCAGGGCCGGTGCGCAGCTTGGCGGCATCACCGCCCACCAGACCGGACGAAGACATGAGATCACCCGTCATCCCGTCGCCAATTGCGCTCCTCATCACATCAAGTGCGCGTGCAAGCGCCGCGCGGATATCGGCCACCGTTCGCCCCTGATCGGCGGCCTCCTGCTCGAGGGCAACCTGCGCGAGTTTCTGGCCGCGGGTTTCGGCATCACGAATTGCGTCTCCAAGCGCGCGGTACACTTTAGCCTCCGCTTACCCGGTCGAGGCGTCTTGCCCAGCGTACCCAGTCGAGCGTGCGAATCTCGTCGCGCACTCCTTCGCCCGGCGACTCGTCGCACTCGATGACCATGAATGCGTCGCCTCCCTTTTGCTTCCTCGTCAACTTGAGGGTCGCAATGTTGATTTCATGTTCCGCGAGAATGCCGGTGATACGTGCGATCGAGCCCTTCCTGTCTTCCGCTACGAGCGCGATCGTGTGGAAGTTTCCCGAGATCTCGACAGGATAACCGTCGATCTCCGTCACCAGCACGCGCCCCGCTCCGAGCGACGAACCCACCAGGGTAGCGGTGATTCCCCCCTGCTCGAGCGTCATCCTGACGGTGTTCGGATGTGCCGAATCGGAGAGCGTGATCTTCTCGAACCGGTAGTCAAGCCCTTCCCTTTCGGCAATCTGCAGCGCGGTGCGGATCCTGTCGTCATCGGGCCGAAAGCCCAGCAGACCGGCGACCAGCGCCTTGTCGGTCCCGTGTCCTTCACCGGTGCGTGCAAACGAACCATGCAACTGGAGCAGCGCGGAGTGCGGAGTACCGCTGACGAGTCCGCGGCCAAGCAACCCCAGTCGGCAAGCGCCCGCCGTGTGCGACGACGAGGGGCCCACCATCACCGGACCGATGATATCCAGCAGTGATACCATATATATGGGATCCCTTGGTTTTCAGCCGGCTTTGCGCCGGAGCCGGTTCCCCAGCAGGGGGCGCAGGAATTGACCTGTGTACGACGCCTTGACGGCGGCGACATCCTCGGGAGTTCCAACAGCAACGACCGCGCCGCCGCGCAGCCCGCCGTCCGGCCCGAGGTCGATGATCCAGTCCGCTGTCTTGATTACATCGAGGTTGTGCTCGATAACGAGCACAGTATTGCCACGGTCAACGAGGCGGTGCAGAACCTCGAGCAGCATGCGTACGTCTTCGAAATGAAGACCGGTGGTGGGCTCGTCCAGAATGTAAAACGTGCGCCCGGTATCGCGCTTCGAAAGTTCTGTAGCGAGCTTGACACGCTGCGCTTCGCCGCCTGACAGCGTGGTCGCGCTCTGGCCAAGATGGATATACCCAAGGCCGACATCATTGAGCGTGTGGAGCTTCTGGTAGATCCGCGGCTGATTCTCGAAGAACGCGAGCGCATCTTCCACGGTGAGATCGAGCACGTCTGCAACGCTCAACCCGCGGAACCTCACCTCGAGAGTCTCGCGATTGTAGCGTTTCCCTTTGCAGACATCGCACGGAACGTACACGTCGGGCAGGAAGTGCATCTCGATCTTTACCAGACCGTCGCCCTCGCACGCCTCGCACCGGCCGCCTTTTACGTTGAATGAAAATCGGCCCGGACCATATCCGCGGATCTTCGCCTCGGGCATCTCGGCGAATAGCTCCCGGATGGGCGTGAAGAGTCCTGTGTAGGTTGCGGGATTCGACCGCGGCGTCCGTCCGATCGGGCTCTGGTCGATATCGATCACCTTGTCCACGTACTGAAGCCCGGTAATACGATCGTGCTCGCCAGGTATTACCCGCGCCCGATAGAAATGCCTGGCAAGTGCGTTGTGCAGAACGTCTTCAATAAGCGTCGACTTTCCCGAGCCCGACACTCCGGTCACGGCAACGAATAACCCGAGAGGAATGTCGACATCGATGTCCCTGAGGTTGTGCTCGCGGGCGCCCTGAATCTTTATCGCCTTTACAGGGTCGAACGGTCGTCGTTCGTCGCGGATCGGAATATGAAGTTCGCCACGAAGGTACTGTCCAGTGATGGACGTCTTGTGCGCCGCAACGTCGGCCACTGTTCCTTCGGCAATGACCATCCCGCCGTGCTTGCCGGCTCCCGGGCCGAGATCGATCAGGTGATCCGCCTCGCGCATCGTTTCTTCGTCGTGCTCGACCACAATGACAGTGTTGCCGAGGTCGCGGAGCTGGCGCAGTGTCGCGAGGAGGCGGGCGTTGTCGCGCTGGTGCAGGCCGATCGACGGCTCGTCGAGAATGTACAGCACGCCCACCAGTCTCGAACCGATTTGAGTCGCGAGGCGGATCCGCTGCGCTTCGCCTCCGGAGAGCGACTCGGCGGAGCGTCCGAGGGTGAGATAATCAAGCCCGACATCGTTGAGGAAGCGCAGGCGTTCGCGAACTTCCTTGAGAATGGGCCCTGCGATGTCGGCGTCGAGACCTGGATTCCCGTTCTCGCGGATGGGTACGGATTCGAAGAAACTCAGCGCGCCCATGATGGGCATTTCCACCACCTCGCCGATGTTTCTATCCGCCACCGTGACGGCGAGTGACTCGGGCTTCAGGCGACGTCCGTCGCAGGTGGTACATGACCGCGCCTGCATGTAGTCCTCGAGGCCGAGCCGCACCGAGTCGGACTCGGTCTCATTATACCGGCGCTGAATGTTGGAGATGACGCCCTCCCACTTGCCGGTGGCATCGCCGGATTTACCCTGCTTGCCGCCTGAGCCATACAGCATCACAGTGCGCGCATTCTGGGAGAGCTGTCCCCATGGCGTATTGAGCGAGAATACGAACTGTTTGGCGAGGCCCGGCAGAATCACCTTGCGCAGGTAGCCGTCGGGCTCGCCCCAGGGAAGGATGACGCCTTCGAGAATCGAGATGCTCGAATCACCAAGAATGAGTTGTTCGCTCACCTCGCGGCGAACGCCGAGTCCGCCGCAATCGGGGCACGCGCCGAAGGGCGAATTGAACGAGAAGTGACGGGGCTCGAGCTCGGGCAGCGATATGCCGCAGACGGGACAGCCGTACTTCTCGGAGAACAGATGCGTGGACTTGTCGTCCTGCCGGGTGACTTCGATCAACCCCTCCGAAAGGCGCAGCGCCGTCTCGATCGAATCGGTGATGCGGCCGCGATCGTCGGCGCGGACTGCGAGCCGGTCGACCACGACCGAAATACTGTGATTGAGCCTGCGGTTCAGGCGCGGGGGATTGGCGATTTCAGCGAGCTCACCGTCGACGTATGCCCGCACGAAGCCGCCCTTGCGAGCGGTTTCGAAGAGATCCTTGAATTCGCCTTTCCGGCCACGGACCAGCGGTGCGAGGACCTCGATTTTCGTGTCTTCGGGCCAGGCGAGAATTGTGGCGGCCATCTGGCCTGCGCTCTGCCGCTCGACCGGCCGGCTGCAATTCGCGCAATGCGGGATCCCCGCTCGCGCATAAAGAAGGCGCAGATAGTCGTAGATCTCGGTGACCGTCCCGACAGTGGAGCGCGGGTTGTGTCCGGCGGTTTTCTGCTCGATGGATATAGCGGGAGAAAGACCTTCTATGGAATCGACATCCGGCTTTTCCATGAGGCCGAGGAACTGGCGGGCGTACGCGGACAGCGACTCGACGTAGCGGCGCTGGCCCTCGGCGTAGATGGTGTCGAATGCAAGTGACGATTTCCCCGAGCCGGAGAGGCCGGTAATGACCGTGAGGCGGTCGCGGGGGATGGTTACATCGATGTTGCGGAGGTTGTGTTCTCGCGCTCCGCGGACGATGAGCGCTTCTTCTGGCATAGCTCTCAAGGTGACGGATTCACCAATGAGATACAAGCGCAGCGGAGTCGGAGCGGATCCCGGGTCTTAGCAGCTGATGCTCGCCCGTTTTTGCGACATTTGCGGAACGCCCCTAGCTTCACTCACATGTATACGTTGCGGATGCTTGGCGGCATCGGCCTGTCCGACGCGGAAGGTGGAGAGTTGGACGCGCTGCTTCGGCAGCCGAAGCATCTGGCCCTTCTTTCATATCTCGCGATGCCTCGGCCAGGAACCTGGCATCGTCGCGATTCCCTGCTCGTCACATTCTGGCCCGAGCTCGATCAGGGTAAGGCTCGACCTGCGCTTCGTCGCGCTCTTTACGTTCTACGCGGGCATCTAGTCGATGGAGCAATTCGAAGCCGCGGCGACGACGAGGTAAGCCTCGATCCGGCGCTGATCACGACAGACGTGGCGGCATTGGCGGAAGATCTTTCCGCCGGCCGTCATGCTTATGCTCTCGCGCGATATGCCGGAGACCTGTTGCCTGGCCTTCACATACCGGACGCCGAGGAGTTCGAGAAGTGGCTCGGCAATGAGCGCAGCCGGTTGAAAAAGCAAGCTCTCAACGCGGCCGTTCTACTCGCCGAGAGTCGGGAGCGCTCAGGCGATATTGCTGGTGCTGTCGACGCCGCACGCCGCTGCTCCGAGCTGAACCCGGACGATGAGGTAGCGGCGCGCAGATGGATCACGCTGCTCGATCGTGCCGGCGATCGCTCACAGGCGTTCGCGGTTTACGAGCGGTTCAGGGATCATGTTGCTGAAGAATTTGGCGTAAGACCATCTGCAGAGACCGTCGCGCTGCTGGACGCCGTGCGGACGCGGAGGGATTTACAGACCACGCCGGCAGGCGCTTCATCGTCAAAGGGTGTTTCCTCTTCGCCGCAACACTCGTCGGCAGCCTCGCGTCCAATCGCCGAAACCGAAGCCGGTGGCGGGGTCCTTCCATTCGCTGCGCCTGCCCCATCGAGTACAACCGGAAGGCAAGCGCGTCCGCGGTTGTGGTTTGCCGTCGTGGTCACGGGCTTCGCCGCGGCGATTGTGGTGTTTGCCGGGCTCCGGCGTCAAGCGAACACGGCGCGCGCGGAGAACACCGTGCGCGTGGAGAACACCGCGGGTACGGCCGCCGAAGTTGCTTCTTCGTCACGAAGCCTTGTAGTGCTGCCGATGGAGAACGAAACAGGCGACCCAAAGCAGGCCTACCTTGCCGCTGGTCTCGCAGAGGGAGTGGCGCGCCGCCTTGAAGGAATGGGAGGGCTCACCGTCCGCTCGGGCGCTCGGTCCGAATGGCCGGCGGCGACTCGTCATGATCTTAAGGCGGTCGGACGGCAGTTCGGGTCCAATATCCTGTTGAAAACCACGTTAGCCCGGAGAGGAGGCTCTTTCGAAGTGCGAGCCGCAGTGTTGGACGTTGAAACGTCTGGTGAGAAGCACATACCGCCGCGCCGCTTTACCATCGCTGGGCTCCGCACCGTCGAGAGTGAGCTGGCGGCGGCCGTAGCCGGAGAAATTTTTCGCGTTCCCATGCCGGCTGTCCCCCGCGTATCGGAGCGCGCGATCAATCCCGAGTCGTATAGGCTGATGCTCGAAGGATTCTACCAGCAAATGACCATACGGAACCATGCCGCTGCAAAGCGACTCTTCGAAAAGGCTGTCGCCGTTGACCCGTCGAACTCCAGGGCCTGGGCGGGATTGACCGCGGCGTGGACGTTCCACGTGGCCGGCGAGAGGATTCCCTTTGACGTAGGATACAACCGTGCTTCGGCGGCAGGGGCACGGGCGCTCGCTCTTGACAGTCTCGAGGGGACAGCATGGGCGAGTCTCGGTCTCCTTCGAGCCATGCGCTACCGAAATCTCGCAATCGGATTCGAGCTGATTCAAAAAGCAAAGGCCGTTGAGCCTGGCAATGCCCAAATCTTTGAGGTCGAAAATTCTCTCTATAGGAGTGCGTGGCGATGGGATTCGGCCAGAGACGCCATTCGCTTCGTCCGCCAGCTTGATCCCCTCAATTCTTACTATCTGGACAGGGAAGCTGCCACCGAGCTATGCGCCGGGCTGCCGCACGCAGCACTCAAGCTGTACGAAGCCGAGCTTGTACTGAATCCCTCGGACACGATCGCGCGCGCGGGACAGATCCGCTCATTCGCGCGGATGAGCCGGTACGATGACGCAATCGTTGCCTGGCGAATTCTGGCATCGGATGCCGGCGATACCGCGCTTGCGAGGGCACTCGCCCGTGCGAGTGGCGATGAGGGATACTGGAGCGCTAAGCGTTTGGACGGACGCCGAAAGCTCGAGAAGCTTCAGGAGCAAGGAAAGCGTGGGTGGACGTCTCCGCTGAAGCTCATGCAGCTTCGCTTCGAATCGGGTGATATCTACGGCGGATACCGAGAGCTCGAGCTTCTTGCCGCCGAGAAAGATCCAAATCTATTCCGTCTCCCCTGCATGCCTGGAGTAGATGTTGTGCGAGGCACACCCCGCTTTGAGGCGATAATGGCGCGCGTAGGTCCGATGCCTTTGAGATGAAGTCGACCCTGGAACCGCCGCCGGGATGCTTGCTTAACCCCGATGCAATAGATACTTCGAGGGGAAAACACCCGTAGGACGGCAGAATCACGGGCAAATCACCCGGCCACGCCACATTCGGCTTATCCTTTTTCTGCGAGAGCCCTTTGAATCATCCGCCTGCTCCTTACTCACCTGCCCCTTCTCCCCCAACCTTCAACGCCCGCCCAGGAAAGGTAGTCGCAGTGCTTTGCTCGGCGATCGTCACCGCAGCAGTGGTTTCGTGCAGCGAGCCCGTCGGCCCGACAGGAGACCAGCTCACCGTGTGCCACCTCTCGGGCACGACCGGAAGCCTTCTCGAGATTTATTCTTCAGAGCTTTCGACCCATCGAAGCCACGGTGACTACGTTACCCGCCTGGTTGTGGACAAGCAGGCCAGCGCGATTCCCGACTCCAACCGCTTTACCCGCATCGGCGATGCGATTGCGGCGGCACGCACCATTCGCCTGGCGCGGAACGAAGGTGCGCTTGCATCCTGTCGGATCACCATCGCGGTAGGCCCGGGAGTTTTTCAGGGAAGCACAAAGGAGTCATCAGACCCTGCTTTCGAGCGCTTCCCGCTGGTTTTCGACGTTCCCGGTATAACGCTGCAGGGATCCTTCAAGATGCAGATTGACGCCGGCGGAAGGGCGACCGGTACGGGCGAAGCGGCTGAAGTTACAACACTCGTCGCGAGTCCCGGCCTTGCAGTTGAAAGGGGGACTACCGGACCTCAGAGTCACCTCATTGAACCGATGATAATCGTCAACGCGCACCCCGATGGTCCCAAGGGCCATGGGATTGTTATCGAAGGCTTCGTTTTCCAGTCAGGCAATGGCAGCGCTGATGCTGTACCCGCCGGAAAGGGGGTGATCGCATTGCGGGCACAGGATCTCGTGATCCAGGGCAATCGGTTCGAGGGAGGATTCAGCGAACCGATACATTTGCAGGCAGCCAGCGGACGCGTGGACAAGAACTACTTCAGCGGCCGCGGCGGATCGTGCGGGATCTGCCTCGACGGCCCCGGCGATTATCAGGTATCCGGCAACCGGCTGATAGGACCGGGTGGCATCCCTGGCATCATTGTTCTGCCAATGGGTTTTTACCGCGTTCCTGCAATCGTTGAGCCGCTCGTACTTCCGGCCACGGCCACCGTTACAGCCACTGTGATCAACAACGAAGTTCGAAATCACCAGCAGAAACCGGTGGGGGCAGGGCTTCGGGTCGGGGGAGTGGGACCCGGTGCACCTGATGTAATCGGATCTTCACGGGTGACTGCACGCGACAACACTTTCGTCAACAACACATTCGGGGTAATGGTCGAAGCGGCCTTCCCTGTTGCCAATACAGCTCTCAGGGGCGACATCGATGTTACACTACAGGGCAACACGATCAGTGGCAGTTGTCAGAATAACCTGCTCGTTTCTTTCGCCAGGAACTCGACGGGCCTCGGCGTAGCCTCGTCGGCTGGTTTTCAGAGCAGTGCGTACCTCCGCAATTCCACTTATTCTCTCAAGTTGGGTGGAGACCTCGATTGGAAAGATGCGTGGTTCGCTCATCCTGCAGGGAATGGGAACACGCTGCTTGTCGATGGGCAAACGATGCCGAATGGCTCCCGCGTAGCCTACGATGCCGCGCGAAATTGCCCGCCATGACAATCAAATCACTCGAGGGCTACCCATTCGGGTGATATAAAGGACTTTAGATGGTGAGTGGAGCCTGCGATCTGGCAACGGCAGACGCCGGATCGCAGGCTTCTGGCATTCTGAAACTGCCCCGCGACATCCTTCAAAAGCTGTATCTGGCGGCGAGCTGCATTCTCCACCGGGACGCATCGACCACGATTCCGTTCCTTCTCACGGCGAGTTGGCCGCTGGCCGTGGGAATTCGATACCGCGGGCGATTCGCGGCCCCGTCCCAGCCAACGACCGTCAGCAATTGCGTCTCTTCCCGGCCGGTCGTCTCCCGCACCAGCCCCGAGCCATGGTTCAACAGATTGGGAAGATTGAAAACATCGGCGCTGACCTCCAACCTCTCTTCCCTTCGCGTACCAAAACTCTTTGCAAGTCGGAGGTCGAGGCTTTGCACGGCTGGATTGCGGCACGAGTTGCGTGACATGATGTGACCGCGCTGATTCCGAAGGCATGACTCGGTGTCTATGAAGGCATCCAGCAGCGCATAGTCCGCCGGATTCGCCAGGCTGACATCAGCCGCGTCATGTGGTATGTAAGCAAGGTCGTTGCCCTGGGTACCGTCGGCATTGGCGTCACCGTTATTCACATAGGCGTAAGGGGTTCCCGAGCGCGCGCGAAAAAATATCGATGCCGTGAGTCCGTAGCGGACGGGCACAACAGCCGTGGCGACAAGATTGTGAGGGATGTCCCGCGCCGACCGACGGAGGTTGCGTTTCGCGATGGAGCCGTCGATGGGATTGGTTGTCAGGATTACGAGTCCGTTAAACCCCAAGAGACTCATGACGTCTTCCGACCGCGACCAGCTGTATCCAAACTGCAACTGCCCCCCGCCGGTCCAGTGCTTCTGGACCTCTGCCGCAACCGAGGTCGACCGGTCGGCCGAGATATTGCCAAAGCGATAAACCGGCCCGAAGTTCAGACTGTCGACACGGGTTGGGTGCGAGACGACACCACCCTGAGAAGTCGAGAGCGTTCCATAGACCATCCGGCCTTCGGCATTAACTCCACGCTCTACCAGATTCACGTCACCCACGTGAAGGTGATTTCTCGTCCTCGTATGAATCACATCGAGCGAAGTCGTGAAACCGAGGCCCAGCTGATGGTCCACGCCTAGCACGTACTTGATGGCCTGCTGGAAGCGAAAGTCTGACGCAAAATATGTGATTCGCGGTGGGGCAGGCACCGCGGGCGTGTTTATGCAATTTCGTGGAAGCCGCGCAATGTCCGTTGTTGGCGCGGGCGCGGTGCCGGGCGCATTACAGATCAATACAGTCTGCTCCATCCCGGTGCCTGCATAGGCATTCGTAAGCCACGCGAAAAGTGGTCGGCCGGCAAACCCACCCACCCCGCCCCGGAGCATCGAGCTTCGATTATGCCATGAGAATCCAACCCTCGGCGAGATGACACGATTTCCCGATGGAAACGCGCCCGTGTCGATATTGCCGAGGGGTGCGTTATTAGCGAGCGCCCGGTTGCGAAGAGGTGAATCCATGATGGGGACGTCGATCCTCGTCCCCCTGTCAGCGTAAACTGTGGCGTCACGCTCCACCTGTCCTGGAGATACCCTGCGAGCAGATTGGCAGAGTAGTCCGCGAGTGGCCCTCCCTCGCGGAGTGGGAGTGCGACCTCGTAACGCGACGGCTCGCGACGCTCAAGTGCGCCGACGTTTGCAAACGTCCATACCCCCCAGGCACCCAGGAAGAAGTTGTCCCTGAGAAACTGGTTCTGGGTTCCAGCCGTGATCATGTGATTGCCGTAGTGCCACGACACGTTGTCGGTCAGCTCGATACTGCGCTGTTCGATGGCAGTGCGCTGAGCGCTCTTTTCGGAACCAGCCGCGAGGTACCTGCCAGACAGATCGCCCTGCACGAGGAAAAGGGGGGTGCGGATGCGCGAATCCCGGTTGTCATCGATGCTTCCAGCGCTCGCGATGAGTTCATTTGTGAATTCGCCGAAACCGCTGGTCACTCGCAGCCGCGTGGTCGCACTGCTCGACCGCTGCGTGATGCCGCTATTGGAGAGCTGCCAGCCCTGCCGATCTTCCAGATTGCGAACCAGCCGGTTAAACACGTAGCTGCTGGCATTGGCGCGGCTGTGGCTAAGCTCAAGCCAGTGATTTTGAGCGGGTTGAGCCGACAGCTTGACGAAGATATTACGGTTTGGCTGGTTGATTACAGGCGACTCGCTACCCCCTGGGTCGAATCCGTAGGTATCCCTGAATACTTTCCTGGCGCGCGCTGCCGTGGAGTCGCTGATACCTGTTGACGGATCGGCAGTCGACGGGCCGGCAAACGTTGCATCGCGTGCCTGAAGGTCGGCTACAACGAAAAAATGGGCACGGTCCCGGAGAATTGGCCCGCCGAGACTCAATCCGTATTGCAGAATATTGAACGTCGGCGTACTGGCGCCCGCCGTGTCCCGGCCAACCAGCGCCGCACGGGAATGAGAAAGGAATGCCGACCCGCGAAGCTGATTTGTTCCGGATCGCGTCGCGGCGTTGATCAGCCCGCCGGAGAATCCACCCTGCCTTACATCGAAGGGCGCGACCAGGACGCGAATCTCCTCCAGAGCTTCGAGCGAAATCATTTTTCCGCCCACACTTGCTCCGGGCGTAGCACTGATCCCTACTAAATCGTTGCTGGAACCGCCGCCGATCTGAATCGCGTTGAACCGTGAATGTTGACCGCTCACTGACAGCGCGCTGCCGCCCTGGCATTGCCGCTCCCGAAGCGCTCGCGATACGTCCCTGAACCGATGCACCCGTGATGCCTTGCGCAGGACTCGACCGCGGAAAAATCGCGCCCATTAGGGCGAGAAAAAATGCGGTCACCCCGCGGATAGACCTTGGATCAGACAAGACTCACCATACGCCGACGATTTTGGAAGACAACCTTGCGGCACAGCGGATTCGGGTTTTGCAGGCGCGATTCCCATCTATTCTCAGCGGATTTCGCGAAATATCAACCATTTTTAGCGAAAGAACATGCGAAGTCCGCAGGTTTAGCGGACTCCGCGCGCTGCGCCACCTAAACGACTTAGCGGGACGAAACGGCTGTTCGGGACTCTGGGCGACCTAAAAACTCGCTTTTTTCGCCTTCCACCAAATTCATCGTAAACCTGACCGCATGCGCGCGAGGTCCGCCTCCGCCGCGATATATCCGAATGCGCCCCATTGGCCACCGGCAAGTATCCGCCCGAAAATCCGCTCCGCCTCAGCCGCGCGTCCGTTATATAGATGCCAGTTCCCGATGCCGTAGGCCGCGGTCGCGTCGGTGACAGACATTTCGCCGGAAGCATTCATGGAGAGCACCGAATCCGCGGGAAGCTCGCCCTTGTACATCAGAAGCAGACGCAGGTATGTCTCGTTCTCGATCACTTTCATCTCACGGCTGATCGGCACGAGAATACGAGCGGCCTCATCGACGCGGCCGAGCCGGCGGAGCGCCATGTAATACCAGTGCGCGATCGACACGCGGCGGTCGTCGTTGATTCGGCCGGCAAGCTCGCGCTGGTACACGGGAAGGGCGCGTGCAAAATCGCCGGAGAGGTAATACGCGAGCGCGAGGTGATAGTCGATGTTCGAGTGAAGGGTGCCTATCGGCGTGTTGCGCGCGTTCGGCTGCCCGTCGGGCTCGATCTGGTCAGGTGCGCCGCGAACGAGGTCGGCCGCGCGTTCGAAATCGGCGATGGCGCGGGGAAGGCCGCGCACCGTAATGTACCGGTGCCCGCGGTGACGATACAGCCACGCATTGTCTGGATGGATGGCGATCCCGCGAGTGTAAACGCCGATTGCCTCGCGAATGCGGCCGAGGTACGCAAGGCGCCGGCCGAGCCACACGATGGAATCGGCATTTGTTGGCGCACGGTCGGATGATGCACGCGCCTCCGCGAGCAGTGCTTCGTAACGCGCGCGCGTATCGGCCGCCAGCGGGAAAGTGCGAAGAGAATCGCCAAGGAATGAGATTGCCTCCACCCCTGGAGACAAAAGCGGTTCAGGGGTCGTGCGAGGCGATGGCGCGCAGGCCGATAGCGCTACGACGAGGCCACAACATATGCGAACTGACGTTGGTATCATGTCCCCGTCCGATGCCGATTTTGCCGCGATTCTCTCCACCCTGCATCCTATGTTACCGGAGGTGGCTCCGGCTGGTCGCGAAGCTGGTTAGTCCTCGGCAGTCCAATGTAGGGAAGCGAGCAAATTCCGCCAGCCAACCATCAGCCGCGGTATTATCTTGACCAGACTTTTTTCCGGGGCACCCGCTTGTCGCACACCGATGCAGTCGTAGTTCTCACCACCATCGCGACCACTGACGAAGCGGTCGCACTCATTCGCGCGCTCCTCGACCGGCGGCTTATCGCCTGCGGAACGGTGACGGGCGGTGCTCGTTCTATTTACCGCTGGGAAGGCAAGATTGCCGACGAGGAAGAAGCGGTTGTCATGCTCAAGACGCGGTCCGGATGCATCGAAGGTCTGCGGCGCGCGTTCGCCGAGCTTCATCCCTACAAGGTGCCCGAGCTGCTCGCCATCCCAGTCACTGGAGGCCTCGAACGCTACCTCGGCTGGATAAACAGCGAAACCAGCTTGACGCTCGCGTGAATCGACGCGTTATAGCGCTGGCAGTTCTCGCAATCTGGGCCGTCGGTATTGGGTGGCTCTACCGCCGCAACACGCTGCGTACCCCCGAGCAGATTCTCGCCGAGGCCGCGCTCCGCATTTCGCCGGCAACATGGTATTACATCTTGGAGCAGAACGGGAATCAGGTGGGCGCAGCGTCCTCGGCAATCGACACGACTACGTCGATGATCCTGTCGAGCGATTTTCTCCGTGGCGCGGTGCCGGTCGGGCCCGATACATTGCGACTCGAGGCACGATCGGAAGCGAGCTTCACGAGAGGGTTGAGGCTCCGCGACTTCAACGTTCGCGCGACCGGCGATCTCGCTCCTCTTGCCCTCCGGGGCGTGATGCAGAAAGGGGAGGATAATACTCTCCTCCTGACCTCCAAAAATGAAGGCGATCGCGCCATTACTCAGGAGATGATCGTCTCACGGGCGCTATTTGTGCCGACGATGTCACCACTTCCGCTGTTGCTGCGTGGTACACCGCGCATTGGCGACACGGCGCAGGTCGCGATCTTCGACCCGGTCTCGCGCCGCATTCGTGACGTCACCATGCGAATTGAGGCCGATTCGCTTTTTCTCGTCTCCGACAGCGCCAGATTTCACTCCCCGACCGGCCGCTGGGTGAGAGCGCGTCAGGCGTCTGTGCGCGGATGGCGAATCACCACGCCCGAAGCGCCTATCACAGCGTGGGTGGATGCTTCGGGTCGGCTTCTCGCCGCGAGCGAGCCAGGGGGCATTTCCCTGGTGCGAACGACATTCGAGCTCTCGTTCGAGAACTGGAGGCTCGCCAATGCGGGCAAGGGGCGCGGTAGCAGTCCGTTTCCGGCCAGGACGCCGGGCAGGTAGCACAACCTCTCGCAGCAAAATGGCGCCGCATGCCGAAACTGCGTACGACGCATGCGGCTCCAGCCATCACCTCATCGACTTCGGTTCACTTCCGTTCGTTCACGCTTGGAAACGGTTGCGCGGGATAAGTTCCGATTTTCGCAACGGTATATTCGCCGGCCCAGAAGTCTGGCGGCCCCTCACTGTCCGCGACTCGGTTGCTAACTGGCTTGACGCCGTGTTTGAGGTAGGCTGCGATAGCCCAAAGGTCTTCGTCAGCCATGTGGCGCCACGAGGGCCACGGCATGGGCACCGCGAGATATTTGGGAACCGCCGGGAAGTTGCCCTGGCCGGGTGTGGTCGAAGTGATCTCCACATCAGGCGTTTCTCCCGGGCGAAGCCCGTATCGCAGCGAGTTGAAGATCTGCCGCTCGCTGAAGCGCCCCATCCCCGTCGTGTTGTCAGGAGTGAGATTGCGTGGCCGGGTCTTCCAGGGACCAATCGCGAAATCGCCGGTCGAGTCTTTGATCCCTGCAAGCCATCCAGTGGCGGCCGGATTTCCCCCGCCACCGTGGCAACCCCCACAACCACTCTTGATTAATACCGCTCGACCCCGGGTCACCTTTGCCTGATCCCCACGGCCTGCCGCCTCGTTCGCTGTGGGGAACGGGAGTGCGGGATAAGGACCATGTTTGGCAACCGTGAACTCGCTTGCCCAGAGATCCGGAGGCGCCTGACTGTCCTGCACCTTGTTCGTGACTGGTGCGAGACCACGCTTGAGATATGCAGCAATTGCGCGCAGCTCCTCATCGGGTTTGTGCCTCCACTCCAGCCACGGCATGGTCGGAGCGAGGTAGTTCGGTTTTGCGGGGTGGTTGCCCTGGCCGGGAGTGCTCGAGGTAATCTCGAGGTCAGGCGTTGCGCTGGGCCGAAGCCCGTAGCGCAATGCGTTGAAGATCTGGCGCTCGGTGTAATGCCCAGTACCAGTGGCGTTGTCTGGCGTGAGATTGCGCGGCCGGGTCATGAAAGGCCCCACGGGCATATCCTGTTGCGGACTCGCCCAACCCGCAAGCCAGCCGGCACGCGACGGGTTCGACACGCCAGGTCCGTGGCAGTCTCCGCATGCGCTCGACAGGACGGCTGCCCTGCCTCGCCGAACCTGGTCCATCGGTGCCTGGCTCGATGCGATGGCCGTGGCGGCCGGTTCCGGCACAGCGGTCTGCCCCGTGCACCCCGCGAACAGAACAGCAACGCCCGATGATCCGCACACCCGCCACGCGTTGTTAAGCCGTCTCATCATGTTGCCTCCCTTTGTCATTTGACTTCGAGAATTCCCATCATTCCATGATCTTCGTGATCCAGAATGTGGCAATGGAACATCCACTTTCCCGGGTAGTTGTCGAACCTCACTATGAATCGCGCAGTTTCGTGCTTCGGCAGGTTGATCGAATCCTTCCACCGCCTGTCCTTTTCCGGAATGCCATTTCGGTCGAGCACCTGGAACTGAAATCCGTGCAGGTGGAACGGGTGGTCCATGCCGACGATGTTCTCGATCTCCCAGATCTCTGTCGCGCCCAGCTTCGCGCTGACGTCGATCCGGTTCATGTCCATCGTTTTGCCGTTGATGAGCCCCTGCGAGAGCGTAATCGTCCGCCGCACGGTGGCCTTCGTTGTGTCGAGAGCGGGGATCCGGCGCAACGTCGCAGGGATCACGAACGCAGCCGCGGCCCGCTGGTTCGTGTAGCGAAGCGTCAGCACGTCGCGCGAATTTTTCCAGTCAGCGGGACGCGTCTGCGGCACGTAGCGGTCGTACGGAAGCGTTTGAAGAACGGCGGTCTCGCCGGGCTTCCCCGTGCCTCTAACGAGCAGCTCTACTCGCTCGCTGTTCGCGATGACGATCTCCTTCATCTCCACCGGTTTCTCGAACAACCCGCCATCGGTGCCGACCTGTGTAAGGGTGTGCCCCGGAATGGCAAGCCGGAACACCCGCGCGGCCGACGCGTTTACAACCCTCCATCGCTGCACTTCGCCGGGCCGGATGTCGATGGTCGGAGTCACGCGCCCGTTCACGAGAATGACGGCGCCCTCCCGGCCGTTCTCGCGATCGATCAGCCCCTGCACGGTGTGCGGCTCGGGAATGGCGACGCCGCTGGCCTCGTCGAACCGGTTGTCGGAAAGGACGATCAGCTTTTCGGTGAGTGTCGCCGGGAGCGGATCGTCCTTTGCGCGCACGATGATCGCGCCGTAAAGTCCTTTCGCTATCTGGTATCCTGTCTTGTGATCGGGATGCGGGTGATACCAGTAGGTGCCCGCACTGCCTGGCCGCAGCGTGAAGCTATAATCACGCTTCCCACCTGGCGGGATCGGATGAAAAGGGCTGCCGTCTGATTCGTACGGGAGGTGCAGTCCGTGCCAGTGCACAGTTGTCTCGACCGGCAGGTTATTCGTGAAGTGCACAATTACCCGGTCGCCCTCCCGCACCTCAAGCGTCGGACCGGGCAGCTTCCCTTCGTACGTGTACGCATCAGTGGATGTACCGGGAAGGATCGACAGCTTCGTTTCCGCGGCGGCGAGCTTCACTTCGACAGTCCGGGGAACCCTGGACAGATTGACCATCGCCGGCGGATTCTCAAACCGGCTCGCCTCGAGCGGCGAAGCGCCCGCGTGGAGTTCGCGCGTATTTGGAGCAGCGAGAAGTCCGGGCCACAAACTCAGTGCCAACACGCTTGACAATGTGACGCTACGGGTCATTGGGGTCTGAATCGTGTCAGAGGTGGAAGATTTTCAGGGGCCAAGATGGCAATACCAGGAATCCATTGCAATACCCAGCCGCGGCGACAATACATTTGTGACTCGCTGACCGGATCGAGTCCCTGACGTTGGTGGAGCAACGCGGTCTACGACGGCACGGGGGGCAGTGCGCTTACCCTTTGCACCATGCGTTCGTCCTATGGTACCGCCATGATAGAACTCAACGCACTCACGAAGCGCTACGGTACGTTTACGGCCGTCAACGCGATCGACCTCAAAGTCCCCAAAGGCGAGCTCTTTGGTTTTCTGGGCCCCAACGGCGCCGGAAAAACGACCACGCTACGGATGATCGCCGGAATTCTCCGGCCAACCGCGGGCACCGCGCGCATTGCCGGTATCGATGTCGCTGTCGACCCGATGGCCGCCAAGGCAATGCTTGGATACATCCCGGACCGACCGTTCATCTATGAAAAGCTTACCGGCGCAGAATTCCTGCGGTTTGTTGCCGGGCTTTACAGTCAGAATGGCAAGGCCATCGAGCATCGAGGTCGCGAGCTTCTCGCTCTCTTCGACCTCGATGAATGGCGGGACGAGCTCGTTGAGAGTTACAGCCATGGCATGAGGCAGAAGCTCATCATCTCCAGCGCGTTCATTCACAAACCCGCTGTCATTGTCGTCGATGAGCCAATGGTCGGGCTCGACCCGAAAGCGACGCGGATTCTGAAGGATCTGTTCGCCGAGTATACGCGGCGCGGCAACACGATCATGATGTCCACCCACACGCTCGAAGTGGCCGAGACGATGTGTGACCGCATCGGCATCATTCAGGGTGGGACGATCCGGGCACTCGGCACGATGGATGAGCTTCGCGCCGCTTCCGCAACCGGCAACGATGGCCTCGAAGAAATCTTCCTCAAGCTTACCGGGGAGAACGCAGCTCGCGAGTTCGTGGGTGTGCTTGATGCCTGATGTGTCTTGCCTGCGGCGGTGGTGACCGTTTCTGCGACAGAAACGCCCACACAGCCGATAGCTGCCTAGGGCGCGACCTTACTGCACCTGCTGTCGCCGAAATGGAACAGCATGCGTGCACGCTCCGCAAAAAAGGACTCCGGGACCGCTGGACGTACCCTTGTGCTTGGCGGGGTCGGTGTGTTCTTCTGGGGATTCGTGTTCGTCGTGCTCTATCGGCTGCTCAGCTATTTCAAGGGGATACCGGAGATCGGACCCCTCCTCGCTGGCAAGCTTCTCGGTCTCATCCTCATCAGCTTTTTCGGAATGCTGCTGCTGTCGAATGTGATCAGCTCGCTGGCGACTTTTTTCCTGGCGAAAGATCTGGACATGATCGTCGCCGGACCGGTGGACTGGCTGCGGTTCTACTTTGCGAAGCTGGCCGAGACGTGTCTTCTCTCGAGCTGGATGGTGGTGCTGATGGCGGTGCCGATGTTCCTGGCATATGGCATTGCGTACGACGGCGAGCCGGTTTTTCTGCTGGTGGTGATTGCACGTTCATTCCGTTTCTGCTGCTGCCGTCAGTTATCGGCACGGCGCTGACGATGCTGCTCGTCAACATTTTTCCGGCGCGCCGCACAAAGGACATCCTGAGCGTGATCGCCGTGCTTGCAGCCGGTGGAGTGGTATTGCTATTCCGCCTCATGCGTCCCGAACCGCTCGCGCGTCCGGAGGGATTCACGTCGCTGATCGAGTTCGTCTCGTTGCTCAAGACTCCCACGTCTCCGTGGCTGCCGAGCGAGTGGGTGCAGACCGGCGTGATGAGCTGGCTACGGGAAGAACCTGATGCCCTGCCGTTTTATCTGCTCTGGTCAACCGCGGCTGCGTTCCTGGTTATCGGAGCGGCGTTGCACAACTCGCTGTTTTCCAAGGGGTTTACCAAAGCACAGGAAGGCGCCGGCCAGGGGATCAGAACCGGATTGATGTCCCGCATCTTCGCGAAAATGCTGACACCGCTCGGACTGGTGCGGCGGGAGCTGGTGCTCAAGGAGGTAAGGCTTTTCTTCCGCGACACCACCCAATGGTCTCAGCTCATTCTGCTGGCGGTACTGGTCGTGGTGTACATCTTCAACATCAAGTTTCTGCCGCTCCGAGGCGAGGGCGTGACGTTCTTCGTGTCCAACCTGATACCGTTTCTCAATCTCGTACTCTCCGGATTCGTGCTGGCCTCGATCGCGGCGCGATTCATCTTCCCGGGAGTGAGTCTCGAAGGCCGGACGATGTGGTTGTTGCGGTCAAGTCCGCTGGAGATGCGTGAGCTCCTTTGGTCCAAGTTCTGGGTGGGAACATTGCCGTTGCTCATATTCGCCGTGGGTCTCGTGCTGATCACCAGTATTCTGATGCAGGTGACCGAGTTCATCATGGCGGTGTCGGTTTTCACGATCACCATGATGACTTTTGCGATTGCCGGCCTCGCGGTGGGATTCGGAACACTGTTTCCCCGATTCGATTCGGAGAACGCAGCGCAGATTCCTACGTCGTTCGGGGGGCTGTTGTTCATGATGGCGGCAATCGTGGTGATTGGTGCCGCGATCACGCTCGAGGCGAGGCCGGTGTTCAGCTATCTGGCGTCACGCACGTTCGGCACGCCGCAAAACCCGAGTGAGATGTGGATCGGGTTCGGGCTGGCGGCCGTGGTCTGTGTCGTCGCTACGGTCGTTCCGCTTCGTCTGGCCAAGCGGAGGCTGGAAAGCCTGGAGCTGTAGCCAGACGTGGATCGTGAGTAGTGCTCCGAGCTGTTGCGGAATCAGCTCAGAGCTGTCCCGCAATTCGAGCAGAAGATGGCGCCAGTCTCGGAGCGCGGACCGCAGTTCTCGCAAACACTCCCTTTTTCGCCGCGCATCGCCGTCAAAGCGCGCTGCGTATACGAAGCCTTGAGCGAATCGTAGTCGAAATCCGAAAGCTTGCCTGTAGCTCGATCAAATTCGATCTCGCGCAGCGCATCGACCGCCGCAGCCTGGCTTGTATCGCTGGAAACCATCGGGCGCGCTTCGGGAACTGTCACCGATTCGCCGGCGCTTGTCAGCATCGGATACAGCACAAACGACAGCGCCGTCAGCGCGAGCAACGTTCCAACGATAAGTGCCGTCATCGGTCGTCACGTATTGCGGCCTGCAATGCCTCCATCTCCGCAGGAGTTGCATCCAGGGCCGGAATGGGGGCCGACGCATGCAGCTTGCCTCGCGCACCCCAGCGTCTGATCAGCGCGGCGATCGTCACGCCGCCAGTGATCAGCGCCGCAAATGGCATCAGATATCCCACCCAGTTGAACCCCTGCCTCAGCGGAGCCATCAGAACCTGTTCCCCATAAACCGCCTGAAACGCGTTGAGGATTTCCTGCGCCCCGAACCCGCCAGCGACCAGCCCCATGACATCGGTGTGCATGGCCGGCGACACGCCGCACGTGAAGTCCGTGGTGCGACACGTATAGATATCGAGCACGCATCCGCACTGACACTTGATGTCGTGCTCGAGGTCATCGCGCTGTTCAGCAGTCATCGACGGACCGGCGCCTGCTCGCGCCTCGAGCTTCACCGGCCGGTACGCGTCCTGCTGCATTGGAGGACCGACGACCGGCTGCGTGATCTGCATCGCAGTAACGTTGCGGGTGGCCGCAAAAGACGCTGCTCCTCCGGCCAGTGCACCAACAAATTCACGCCGCGTGACCTTCACGCCTCGACCAGCTCTCTCGCCGGCGCCGGCTCACCCGCATCGAACGATGGCATCACGGCCGCGTATCCGCTTTCCGGGCGGAGCCGCCGGGCTTGCGGCCACATCACGATCAGGCCACCAATCGCCATCAGCGCACCACCGATCCAGACCCATCGCACGAGTGGGTTGAACGTAATCCGCATCTCCGCCGTGTCGCTTGCACCGACACCAGCGAGCACCACATACAGATCTTCCTTGAACGACTCCATGATTCCAACTTCAGTCGACGGCTCGAAGGTAGGAGCGCCACGGCTGTCGACATGCTGTCTTTTCTCGCTCGTCAGTACGCCTTGCCGTTCCCCATCGCGACTGACATCCAGAGCAATCGCCGTTACCTGCCGGTTGAGCACGTCATACCGGGATACGCCCTGGCTCACGAACCGCCACTTCCTCCCGAACGGGTCGGTGAGCTCCTTTACATCACCCGCCCTCATCGTCACGTCGTAGTCTTTCTTGAACGCCAGGCCTGCAAACGCGGCGAAGATCACAACGATCCCCATGTGTACGATGTAGCCGCCGTAGCGCCGACGGTTCCGGGCAATCAATCGCGCAAACGCCGGCACTACCTGCTCGTCGTACATCCTCCGACGCGCACCGACTCCCTTGTAGAACTCCTGCGTAATCGTCATCGTCACCAGCCCGGCGAAACTGTAGGCCAGGATCGCGGTGACGTCACGCATTCCAAACACCAGCACGATGAAACAGGTTGTCGCGCCGGCAATCACCGGCGCCGCGAACTGGCGCTGGAGGTTGCCGATTGAAGCGCGCCTCCAGGCGATGAGGGGCCCGATACCGGTGAGGAGAAGCAGCAACAGACCGAGTGGCACATTGACCGCATTGAAGAACGGCGGCCCCACCGTGATCTTCTCGCCGCGAACAGCTTCGGTGATGATCGGGAACACGGTGCCCCAGAGCACCGAGAACGCGATGCCGACCAGAATCAGATTGTTGTACAGAAATGCCGCTTCCCTGCTGACCATACTCTCGAGATTGGCCCTGGATTCGAGATCCTTGAGTCTGGTCGTGACGAGATACGCGGTGACGGCGATGGCGAACACCAGGAAAACCGCGAACCAGTTGCCCACCGGCGACTGGGCGAAGGAATGCACGCTCGAGATAATTCCACTACGCGTAATGAAGGTGCCGAAAATCGACAAAAGAAACGTCGAAACCACCAGCGTCACGTTCCACTTCCTGAGCATTCCCCGTTTTTCCTGCACCATGATTGAATGCAGGAATGCGGTATTGACCAGCCACGGCAGGAGCGATGCGTTTTCGACCGGATCCCAAGCCCAGTAGCCGCCCCATCCGAGCTCGACGTAGGCCCACCACATGCCGAGCAGAATTCCTATCGTATTGAAGAACCATGAGAAAAGCGTCCACCGCCGGACGGCAGCCAGCCACTCGGCGTCGAGCCGCCGTGTGAGCAGCGCCGCAATGGCAAACGCGAACGGAACCGTGGTCCCCACGTAGCCCAGATAAAGAGTCGGCGGATGTATCGCCATACCGGGATTCTGCAACTGCGGATTCATTCCGCGACCATCGGGTGGAATCCAGTCCAGCCGCTCGAATGGATTCGCGCCGAGGCACATCGTGGCCAGAAAGAAAACGAGGACCACCGCCATCGTGCCCGACACATAGGGCATCAGCGCCCGGTTGCGCGTGCGGTTCGAGTACACGGCCAGCGCCGCATAAATGCCGAGGATGAGGCACCAGAACAGCATCGACCCGGCCTGCCCCGCCCAGAACGCCGTAAAAGTGTAGATCTTCGGGAGGTTCGCGCTCGAGAACGACGCGACGTACTTGATCGAAAAATCGTGAGTGAACAGCGCCGTCCAGAGGCCCGCCGATGCGAGCACGACCATGCCGAGTGTGGCGTAAACAGCGCGCTCGCCACTCAGTACAAGGTCACGCCGATTAAGTGCACCGCCGGCGAAGGATACTGTTGCCGCCCAGATCGCCATGAGGAGTGCGACCCACAGCGACAGCTCGCCGACCAGGATCACGCGCTGTCAGCCGCCGCGCGGTAGCCGGGGGTGGACTTGTATTTTTCTGGTGCGTTTTCGTATCGCGAAGCGCACTTCGCGAGAAGTGTCGTTGCGTGGAAAATACCGTCGCGGCCGAGCCTGCCTTCGACGACCACATCTACTCCATCAGTAAACGTGTCCGGCGTGATCCCACGGTACACGACGTTGTAGTTGGTGGCTCCGTCGGTCATTACAAACGCAACCTGACGACCGCCGGCTTCGCGGACAATCGAGCCCGGAACGACTCGCGCTCCGACTTTGACACCGGTCCCGAAGAAAGTAGGGTCAGCGACTGTCTTGGCCGAAAGTTCTGCGGGCGTCAGGTAATAGACCGCCGTGTCGCGAATGGAGCTGGCCATGAGGTAGCCGGCCGATCCAAGCACGACGACGCCGCCAAGGAGAAATTTCGAGCGCGCTTTCACGGAGAGGAATATAGGGCGTGGCACAGGCAAGTCACAGGGCGCACAATCGGCCTTTATCGCTGTGTTTTGTTGATTACGAGCAGGGCGGCCCCGGCGCCCGCCGCATCCCATACGAGGTCGGCGATGCTGAAATCGCCCTTTGTCCGCCGGTCGTAAACTTCGCGGCCGAGGCCCGCAGCCGCAGTCGCTCCAAGCGCGCCGGCCAGCGCCAGGTCCCGGCCCGCGCCAACGGCCTGGAGTGCGCCGAAGCCAGCTGCTCCGATAAACGCCGAGATGAAGAAATGCTTGATCTTGTCCGGCCCAAACAGCGGCGGCGAACGATGTACTGCTACGCGCCTGGGCAGGCCGTTCACGAAGGTCGCGATTTCTTCAACAAGGAGCGGCACGACGGGGGCCGTCGAGTCGCTGTACAGCTTCATCTGCTCCTGGCGATCTGCTGCCGCACTCTTCAGAACGTGATTCATTCCGTCGATCAATACATACCGGCCGGCGGGAATCGCTGCTGAAAGGAGCTTCGCATCCTTCCTGGTAATCTGGAGATCGGTCGAGCCTTGAAGCAGCAAAACGGGGATGGTCAGTTTGGCGACTTCGTCAGTCGGACTGTACCCGAACCACGACATCATGTACGGCTGAACGCTCGGCCTGAAGAGAGCGTACAGAGCGGGAGGCACGGAGTCGGGCGTTTCCCCGCGCGATAGCTGATCAAGAATCCGCTGTGATTGTCGCAGCATTTCCGGCGGGACCTGCCCCGAAAGCTGTTCAATGATTATTTCCGCGGGCTTTCGGCCGGCACCGGCAATTGAAACGTATCCGTCGGCCTCTGCTTCGCGGGCAACCACCATTCCGATAAGCGAGCCTTCGCTGTGGCCCACGATTGTCACGCTCGAGAACCGGGAGTCCGCCCGGAGTTTTTGGGCCCAGGCAGTCGCGTCCTCGACGTAATGAGTAAAGCGAAGGTCCTGCTCTGCCCCGGCTGCCGCCTTACTGCCAGCGATTCCCCGCTTGTCGTAACGCACCGAAGCGATGCCGCTCGAGGCAAGGCCGTCGGCAAGCATCCTGAGGCTGTTGTTTTTGCCCGGAAGCGCGGGGCTGTTGCCATCCCGGTCGGTTGGTCCGGACCCGGCGATAATAAGCACCACCGGTACGGGCAGACTTGCCGCTGGCAGATTGAGTGTGCCGACAATGCCCCCGGTCGCAGTGGAGAGGGTGACGGAATTCTGCGTTGCGGCTACAGGCGCTGGCGCCGTCACAACGGACGGAGCTTGCGTCGCGCACGCGCCTGCAACCAGGCAGCATGGTGCGGCCAGCGTACGGAAAACACGGTAGATCACGAATGATCCTCTCTGATGCGAGGGTTGCGCGCCCAGTACAGCGCGGCGTTGACGCTACGGTCCCAGCCGGAACGTACGGCGCTGGCGGCTACGTCGTCCATGGCTGGCTCGAATACGGTGTAGCGCTTCACCGCCATGAAGTCGGCGGCGCTGCTCCAGACCCCTGCCGCAAGGCCTGCAAGTGCCGCAGCACCTAACGCGGTTGTCTCTACCATCTCCGGACGCTCCACCGGCACTCTCAACATGTCCGACTGAAATTGCATCAGCCAATCGTTCACTGCAGCACCGCCGTCCACCCTCAATCGCGTGAATGGCACACCGCTGCGCTCCTTCATAGCATCGAACACGTCCGCAGTTCCGCAGGCCATCGCTTCAAGCGCCGCACGTACGAGATGCGCGCGTGAAGTGCCCCGTGTAAGACCAGTGATCATGCCCCGGGCCTCGGGTTCCCAATGCGGTGCGCCGAGGCCGGCCAGAGCGGGGACGAAATAAACTCCATCATTCGATTCGAGACTGCGCGCCAATGGCTCCGCGTCGGAGGCAGCGTCGATGATTCCAAGCCCGTCACGCAGCCATTGTACGGCAGCACCAGCAATGAAGATCGAGCCCTCGAGTGCATACGCGTACTCGCCGCCTGCATCGCATGCGACGGTCGAGAGAAGGCCGTCACCCGGCTCTGGCCGTACGTCGCCAGTGTTGAGTAACAGGAATGCACCAGTACCATAGGTGTTCTTCGCCTCGCCGGCATTGACACATCCCTGGCCAAACAGCGCCGCTTGCTGGTCGCCCGCAATACCCCGGATGGGAATCTCAGTCCCGAAGCACCATGGTACTGTTGCGCCAAAATCCCCGCTGGACGGCCTTACCTCAGGAAGAATCTCCATCGGGACCCCGAACAGCGAGCAGAGCTCTTCGCTCCAGCGCCGCTCGCCGATGTCGAACAGCATCGTTCGCGACGCGTTGGTCGGGTCTGTAGCATGCACCTTCCCGCCAGTGAGTTTCCATGTCATCCAGCAATCGATCGTTCCGGCAAGCGCGTCACCCGCGGACACGCGGGCCTTGACCTCAGGAAGTGCGAGCAGCACTTCCAGCTTTGTCGCCGAGAAGTATGGATCGAGCGGAAGCCCGGTTAGCGAGCTAATCCATTCCGCGCGATCAGCCAGTGTCCGACATCGCTCCGCGGTTCGGCGGTCCTGCCAGACGATCGCCGGCGCGAGCGGTCTCCCTGAGCTTTTCTCCCAGACGACAACCGTCTCCCGCTGATTGGTGATGCCGATCGCATCCGGGGTGACTCCGCTGGCTCGGATGGCTTCCCGTGCCGCGTCCAGTGTTCGATCTAAGATTTCTGTCGCATCGTGCTCGACCCATCCGGGGCGGGGGAAATGCTGCGTGATTTCCCTGTACGCGCGGCCGGTAATCAGTCCGTCAGCGGACAGAACCAGACAGGTGGAGCCCGTAGTCCCCTGGTCGATGGCGAGAACATGTTTCATCTATCGGCCCGCAGAGAAACTGTTCTCACAAATCATATGGGAGCCCATTTATCGCTCGCGCCGCTCGCTGCGTCGTTCTGGAAAGTGGGTATCGAGAAACCTCACCAATGCCTTCTCCTCGGGCAAAAGCTGATCGACGGCGGAACGCCTGGCCTTGGGAGCGTGAGGCGCGACAATCGTCTCACCGCTTTTCAGGAAGCGGCTGATCACAACCGGATGAACGTATGATTTGCGCACGATTGCCGGCGTGTTGCCGAGCTCACTGGCAACCAGCCGAACCGCGGTGACGACGATGCGGTTACGCGCCGTTCTGGAAGGTGCCGAACCTATGTCGGCGAGCACGGTGGCGGTTCGGAGGGTTCCTCCCCAGGTGCGAAAATCCTTGGCGGTGTATGGGAAGCCGGCGATCTCCTGCAAATAGTCGTTTACGTCTGTGGCGTCGACGTCGGCCCAGACGCCGTTTGCCTTGTACCGGAACAACCGATCTCCCGGTTTTTTCAGCAGCGAGCGTATGAATACCGCCATGTCGGCGGAAGTGAGCTCAGCGATCCCGCCTCTGGTGACGGTCTGCTTCTGCGGGATGTTTCTCTTGCCCACATAGTCAAAGATCAGCCTGTCGCGATAAACGGAGACGTGAGATTTTTTCAGCGTGGTAAGGCCGAAAGTGCTGTTCTCCCGTTCATAGCGTTCGCTGCCGACCCGGAAGAATGAGTCCGAGATGAGCAGCATTATCGCGGCGCACACTTTATCGCGTGTGAAGCCGCGTGCGCTGAAATCGTTGTCGAACTTTTTCCGGATCCCGGGAAGGTCGTTGGCCATCTGACGCACGCGATAGTATTTGCGCAGCTGCCCCTTCTGAACCGCACGCGCGTGATACCGGTACTGTTTGCGCGCGCGCGCGTCGAGCCCCCAAACCTGGATCGCCGCACGCGGGTTGGCGGCAATATGAACGTCCTGCCACGCGGGCGGGATCCGCAGCAGATCAATCCGCTCGAGCTTGCCCTTTGCCCGAATCGCCTTGCCGTCGGGCCCGGTGTAGCGAAATCCGTCGTCTTTCGAGCCTTTACGGAGAATCCACTTGTCTGCCATCCAGCCTCAGGCGAAGGAAAGATCAGCCGCGTACATTACAGCTTCCGGCAAACCACCTCAACTCGAACGCCATGAACTACCAGTTTCTCAAGCTCGAGTTGAACGCCGACATTGCGACCGTGACCGTAAACCGTCCCGACAAGCTCAACGCTTTGAACGCGGCGACAATTGCCGAGCTTGGAGTCGCCATCGATGAGGTACGTAACCGGAATGAAATCAAGGGCCTGATTCTTACTGGTGCCGGCCGTGCGTTCGTTGCCGGGGCGGACATTTCCGAGTTGCAAAGTCAGGGCCCACTGAGCGCGAGAGACCTTGCACGCGGAGGCCAGGATGTCTTCGGCCGATTCGAGAGTTCGCCGAAGCCGGTCATCGCTGCAGTCAATGGATTCGCATTAGGTGGCGGCTGCGAGCTGGCGATGGCGTGCCATTTTCGTATCGCGTCGGAGCACGCGAAGTTCGGTCAGCCCGAGGTCAAGCTCGGAATTCTTCCAGGCTATGGGGGGACCCAGCGTTTACCGCGCCTGGTCGGCAAAGGCCGTGCTCTTCAGCTGCTGTTGACAGCCGAAGTGATCGACGCTGCCGAAGCATTTCGCATCGGGCTTGTCAACCGGATTGTGCCTGCGGACGATCTCATGGCGGCGGCGACCGAGACGATGCGCCAGATTCTTGCCAACGGCCCGCTGGCGATTGCCCTGTGTATCGAGGCTGTGGATCGCGGACTGGGCATGCCGCTCGATCAGGCGCTGATTCTCGAATCGAACTACTTCGGCCTGCTCGCCGCGACGGATGACATGCGCGAAGGCATGACGGCGTTTCTCGCGAAGCGAGCTCCGGATTTCAAGGGCAGGTGACGGCCAGCAAGGCCTGGCTGACCCGGGCCACGTTTACGGATTTTCGCAATATCGAGAAGATGTCGGTCGAGCTGCCGGAGGCAGGTGTGGCAATCATCGGCGAAAACGGCCAGGGTAAGACCAATTTTCTCGAAGGCATCTATTACATGCAGGTGTTGAGAAGCGTGCGCGGTGCCCGAGACCGCGATCTCATACGTTTCGGTGCCAGGGGTTTTCACCTTGGCTTTCGGGCCCGCACGGAGTCGGCACACGAATTATCGGTGGGATTCGAGAGTGTCGGCAAGAGAAAGAAGGTGTCGATTGACGGCTCGGTGATCACGCGATTGAGCGACGCTTTTGGAGCATTGCCGTCGGTGATGTTCTCCCCCCGCGATATTCAGCTGATCGCAGGTCCGCCAAGCGAACGGCGGCGGTTTCTCGATCTGGTCCTGGCGCTTTCCTCAAGACCTTATCTTCGCGCCCTGCAGCAATACCGTGCGGCACTCGCCCGTCGGAACGCGTCGCTTCGGGACGCGGGCCGGGGCAACGGGAACGGCACGGCGGTCGCGGTGTGGGAGCCGGCGCTGGCTGAGCACGGGGCCACCCTTATTTGCGAGCGGGCGAGCTGGGTCAGCGAGCGAAGCAGCCACTTCTCGGCGCTGGCTACATCCGTAGGCGAGCCGGGCGAGTCGCTGATGACTTACAGGAGTGCAGCAGCAGCCGAGTCCGACGTACGAGGGGCGCTTGCGAACGCGTTCGAGAGACAGCGTAAGATGGATATCAAACGCGGCTTGACCCATTCGGGACCGCACCGGGACGACCTGGCCTTCATGCTGAACGGCCGCGAGTTGCGCCTGTTCGGCTCAGCGGGCCAGCAGCGCACAGCGGCGATTGCGCTCAGGATGCTGGAAGGCGCGACGTTACGGACGGCGCGGGGCATCGAGCCGCTGTTACTGCTGGACGATCCATTTGCCGAGCTCGACGTGAGACGGTCGGCGAAGATTCTCGAGCTGCTGCGCGTGGCGGGCCTGGGGCAGACGATTCTCGTGGTACCCAGGGAGAGCGACATTCCCCCCGAACTGCTGGACCTGGAGAGGCGAGAAATTCACGGCGGAGTTCTGAGAGCCGCCGCGTGACCAGAAAAAAAGGCGCACCTGTTCCCATGTCAGATGCAGTCTCGGGCTTCCTGGCGCGGCGCGGCCTGAAGAAGCGTGTCGAGCAGGCGGAGTCGATAGCGGACTGGCCGCTGCTGGTCGGCGACAGTATTGCGGCGGTGACCTGGCCGATCTCGGTGACGCAGGACGGAACGTTGTTCGTTGCGGTTAACAACCATGGGTGGATGACTGAGCTGTCGCTGCTGGAGCCGGAGCTACTCGGGGCGTTGAACGGCGTCGAGGGGCGGGTACCGATCAGGAAAATCCGATTCCTGTTGAGACGCTAAGTTATTCTGGCGTAACGGCTTAGTCTATCAATCAGCCATTGCGTAAATCCCATTTCAGCCTTAGATTAGTCAATCTGCCGACCATCGCTTTTTCGGTATGTATTCGGCTCCTTCCATAGCTATATACGGTCAATAATGGTGAAGACACCTTCAGGCGGCGGCGATCGTTACGACGCCGGCGATATTCAGGTACTCAAAGGTCTTGAGGCGGTGCGGAAGCGGCCCGGTATGTATATCGGTTCGACCTCATCGCGCGGGCTCCATCACCTGGTATACGAGGTTGTCGACAACTCGATCGATGAGGCGCTCGCCGGCCACGCCAAGCTGATCGAGGTCGCGATTCATGCTGACGACTCGATCACTGTCGAGGACGACGGTCGCGGAATTCCGGTGGACATTCATCCAACGGAGGGTATTCCGGGGGTCGAGCTGGCCATGACAGTGCTCCACGCCGGCGGAAAATTCGACAAGAACAGCTACAAGGTTTCCGGCGGCCTGCATGGCGTTGGAGTGTCGGTGGTCAACGCGCTTTCCGAGCAGCTCAAGGTGTGGGTAAAACGTGACGGAAAGGAACACTTCATGGATTTCGTGCGCGGGTATACGCGTACGCCGTTGTCGGTGATCCGCAAGGTCGGGCCTCGCGACCGGGGCACCAAGGTCTGGTTCAAACCAGATCCCGAAGTGTTCACCGAGCTCAGATTCGATTACGACATACTTGCAAACCGTCTCCGGGAGCTGTCGTACCTGAACAAGGGAGTCGAGATCCGGCTTCACGATGAACGCGAAGGCATCGAGAAGCACGAGATCTTCCTTGCCCGGGGCGGCTTGCGGGAAATGGTTCAGTTTCTCAACGCATCCCGAAAGCCGTTGCATACCGAAATCGTCTACATCGAAACTGAAAGAGATGACGTCGGCATCGAGCTCGCATTCCAATACAATGATCAGTACAACGAGAACGTTTTCTCGTTCGTGAACAACATCAACACCCATGAGGGCGGGACACACCTCACGGGGCTGAAGTCAGCGCTTACGCGGACCATCAACGCCTATGCCGCGCGAAACCAGACAAAGAAAAATGGAGAATTCACTCTTAGTGGAGACGACGTTCGGGAAGGTCTGACGGCGGTCCTGTCGGTAAAGGTCCGTGAACCGCAGTTCGAGGGTCAGACGAAGACGAAGCTCGGCAATTCAGAAGTCGAAGGCGCGGTGAAGAGCGTCGTGAACGAACTGCTTGGGGAGTACCTCGAGGAGCACCCCCGGGTAGCGAACATCATCATCGAAAAGGCAGTGTCGGCGGCGCGCGCTCGCGAGGCGGCGAGAAAGGCGCGTGATCTCACCCGCAAGAAATCGGCACTCGACATCGGCAACCTTCCGGGGAAGCTCGCCGATTGCTCACTAAGCGATCCCGCGCTGTGCGAGATCTATCTCGTCGAGGGCGACAGCGCCGGCGGCTCGGCGAAACAGGGGCGGAACCGCGCGTTTCAGGCAATACTCCCGCTCCGGGGCAAAATCCTCAACGTCGAGAGAGCACGGATCGACAAGATTCTCTCCAACGAGGAAATCCGGACGATCGTCACTGCAATCGGCGCTGGCATCAAGGAAGAATTCTCAGTAGAGCACGTGCGTTATCACAAGGTGATCCTCATGACCGACGCCGACGTCGACGGGGCTCACATCCGCACGCTGCTGCTGACGTTTTTTTATCGCCAGATGCCGGAGCTCATCGAGTCGGGGTATATCTACATCGCGCAGCCGCCCCTTTACCGGGTGTCGAAGGGTAAGGAAGAATACTATGCCTACGATGAGAAAGAGCGTGATGACTACGCCGGCCGCCTCAGCAATGGAGATGGCAAATCGACCGCCTACATTCAGCGATACAAGGGACTCGGTGAAATGAACCCGTCGCAGCTATGGGCGACGACGATGGATCCCGAGACGCGGACGATCCTGAAGGTGACGATGGAGGATGCGGTACTGGCCGACCAGACTTTTCAGACGCTGATGGGCGACGAAGTCGAGCCGCGACGGTTGTTCATCGAGCAGAACGCGAAGTTCGTCACGAATCTGGATATCTAGGAGCGCGGCTCGCTTCCAGGTTTTCGCCACGCCGCATTATCGTCGGCGGTAATTCGCAGCGATATCAGCTCAAGTGATGATGCCGGCTCGCCGCCGATCTTTATTGCGTCACGAAGAACCCGTTCGCCTTCCGCGAAAGAATGTTCGTTGCGGGCATGGATCGTCCCGAGGATGTCGCCCGCATCTACCCGGTCGCCGGGTTTCGCCAGGATTACAAATCCCACTGCCGGATCGATGGTGTCTTCCATCGTCGTGCGCCCACCTCCGAGTGAGATGATCCCATGTCCGATGGCACGGGGCGACACTTCAGTAATGAAGCCGTTTCGGGGCGCGACGTAATCTCCTGTCACGGCGGCCGCGGGTAACAGCGACGGATCGTCAACTACGCGGGGATCACCTCCCTGCGCCTCCACGATTGCCGCGAATTTTGCTGCCGCGCGTCCCGACGAGATCGCGTCCTGCATGGAATCCCATGCCGACTCGGCCGTTGGCGACACTCCGCCGAGCATCAACATCTCCGCGCCAAGTGCGAAGGTGACATCCATCAGATCCGGCGGCCCGTTTCCATTCAATGCATTGATCGACTCGACAACCTCCAGCGCATTGCCACATGCGTAACCCAGCGGCCTGTCCATGGCCGTCAACAATGCGACGACCGGGCATCCGCGGGCTTTCCCCAGCTCGATCATCGCGTTGGCGAGGGCCACTCCGCGTTTTTCGTCGGGGATAAACGAACCTGCGCCGCGCTTGACGTCGAGCACGAGACCAGTGAGTCCTTCAGCAAGCTTCTTGCTCATGATGCTCGCAGCGATGAGCTGTATTACCTCGACCGTAGCGGTCGCGTCGCGCAACGCATACAGCTTTCGATCGGCCGGCGCGATTTCGGCAGTCTGACCGATAAGTGCGCATCCAATCGCGTCGATCTGGTTTCGGGCAGCGGCGAGCGACATGTCGGTCCGAAAGCCAGGAATCGACTCCAGCTTGTCGAGAGTCCCTCCGGTATGGCCGAGCCCGCGACCGGACATCATGGGGACGGCGACACCGAGCGATGCTATAAGCGGCGCGAGTATCAGCGAAACTTTGTCGCCTACTCCGCCCGTGGAATGCTTGTCGATGCGGGGAATGGCGAGGTGCGCTAGATCGAGTCGCCCGCCCGTTTCGATCATGGCATCGGTGAGCGCATTCATCTCACCGCTGTCCAGTCCCTGGAAATAGACCGCCATTAGCAGGGCAGACATCTGGTAATCGGGGACTGCGCCGTCCGCATAGGCGTGCACGATCTCATGCCACTCACGGTCATCCAGGCGAAGTCCATCCCGCTTTCTCTCGATGAGGCGGGGAACGATCATTGGCGGCGGCGGGGTGTAAGAATTCGCTGCAATAACATCTCAATCCGGGGACAAATGCGTTTTTTTCTTCCTGCAGTGTTCATCGTGTTAACGGCCGCGTCGGTCAATGCTCAAACCGCCGCCGAATACATCGTGAAGGGTGATCGTGACTACGCGGCGATGGACGCACCTTCAGCGTTGGCATACTACGAAAAAGCGCTCGCAGCCGATCCTGCAAGTTACGAAGCGCAGTGGAAGGCGTCCCGTTCGGCTATCGACATCGGTTCATATCTGCCGGATGCATCGCGACGCTCGGCAATGTATGCGAATGCCGAGCGATACGCGCGGAAGGCGGTCGCGCTGCGTGCCGCCGAGGCCGAGGGTCAGTTTTCGCTCGCAAGGGCACTCGGCAAGACAGCGCTGACCAGGAGTGCGCGCGGACGGGTCAAGTACGGGACTGAGATTCGCGCTCGTGCACTCGATTGTCTAAAGGCCAATCCGCGTCATGCGGGATGCATGCACGTGATGGGAATGTGGAACGCCGAGATTATGCGGCTCAACGGGATCACCCGGATGGTTGCGAAGAACATTCTTGGCGGCCGGGTGTTCGGATCAGCGAGCTGGAAGGACGCGGTTCGCTACATGGAGCAGGCGGTAGCGGCAGAACCCGACCGTGTCGTCCACCGCGTGGACATGGGAGAGGTTTATCGCGATGTCGGCAACAAGGCAAAAGCGCGGGCAGAGTTCGAGACGGCGCTCAGGCTACCGATCGGCGACGTAAATGACGGTCATTACAAGGCGCAGGCGCGGGCGGGACTGAACTCGCTTTGATGCGCTACCCTTCCCACCGTCCAGCAGGAAGGGCGCGGCGCATCCCTCGGCACGATTTCGCTGCACCGAGCCGGAACGAGTTACCTGCTGTTGGTGTCCAGCCCCTGGAGATACAAGATAATTGCTGCCCTGTCTGCCGCATTCGCGACATAGAACGGATGCGGAGCATCTGCGCCGCGGCTGGGATTGAACAACAGCTCCATGGATGGCACCGAATTGTCGTGCAGGAACACGGGCTTGCGCGCCAGGTCGAGCAGCAGAGGCATCGCAATCCCGCGTTTCTCGCCACGGATGCTGGCGTTTACGATGACCATCTTGTCATCGAAGATGTTGTTTACCGTGTTCAGCACCGGGTTGAGTGGTGGCATGCGCGTCGCGAGCTGCACTGGGTTGTCACCCGGGAAAATGGTTTTCATCGCGTGAATCGTGGTCGGAACGGGCCTTCCCTGATTGACGTTGTGACAGGTAGTGCAGCCGGCCGTTGTGCGAAATAAAGTGCGGCCGCGATCGCTGGTTCCCACTCCGGGTGGCGCGGGCAGGCTGACAAGATATGCGTTCATCGCGAGGAGGCGGGCGTTGTCGACCCGTATGCCCAGAGGCGCGTCTTCGGTACCGGCGGCGGGGCTCGCCGGCGCGGTGACGAAGGGGTATCCGGTCACGCCGGTTGCGGTGAGGACCTTGACATAGTCGTCTGCGATCTCGATGCCCGCCGCTCCGCCGAGCTTCATCAGGAAGGCGCGGCCGCCGGGGGTGGTCAGAGTTGTCGGATCGAGCAGGCCCGTGTACACAAGATTGCTGAAGTTGTCGAGCCGTGCGATCGCTCCCTCGCTGCCGAACGAGCCCGCCAGGTCCTGGCGGAACAGCGGCGTATTGTGCATCGGATCGCCATTGCCATCGAACGTGTCGTCGAACATTCCGACCGGATAGAACGCCGGATTCGACAGATACGCGTCTACTTCCGCCTCGGTGGAGTTCTCATTGAGCCCGGTGGGCGCCCGGCCGATCGTACCGCCACCGTTAGCGCTCAGAGCGAGCTGGAGAATCGGATACAGCGCTCTGGAATTGGTGCCAACCGCCATCAGGCGCCCGAAATTGAGATTGTGCGAGGCCCGCCCATCTTCCCGCCGGCCGACTGAACCGCCACCCTCCACGTTAAAAATCCTGCCGTCCATTGCGGTGGTGTGGCAGAGAGCGCAACTGGTTCCAATCTTGTCGCCAGCGGCGGCGTTCATGACCCCGTCGGCGTTCGTGTCCTTGATCGGCAGGCCGATAACCGCATTGGCGTTGAAAATCGCTAAAGTCATCGCTGGATCGTCCAGCACCGCTGCGTTCGAAGCGGCGATGGCAGTCCGGATGGCGGCCGGCAATGCATCGACATCGATGCTTACGCCGAGCGCGAGCAGTTGACGCGGAGTAACCCGCGCGGCGATCACACCAGCCGG
>JBBJNV010000029.1 GCA_037721215.1 Gemmatimonadaceae bacterium | reverse complement strand
CACCACCTCCGCCACCACCTCCGCCACCACCTCCGCCACCACCTCCGCCACCACCCGAGCCGGAGGCAGACGAGAAGAGCACACGTTGGAAGAGTCGACTCTCCTGCTTTCTGAGGGTGTGTTAACTGCGGGTCCATGCCCCTCGGGCCTTCGCCTTACCTCCCCACGCTCCGAATCTCCTGCGCCCGCGCGCGACTCACCGGCACGCGTGCGCCATCGAGCAGGTCCGCCTCCAGATTTCCGCTGGCATCGCGCTTGAACGCGCGCACCTGGTCGAGGTTCACGATATGCGTGCGATGCACGCGCAGGAACCGGCGCGAGTCTAGACGCGCCTCGAGGCGGTTGAGCGAGAGATGCAGCAGGTGGCGCGCGCTCCCCGCGTGCGCGATGATGTAGTCGCCATCGGCCTTGAACCATGACACTCGTTCAACCGGCAGCGGAACGAGCATGCCGCCGACTCGGACGAACAACCGGCTGATTGGCCCGCCGGCGAGTGCACCGCTCAACCGCTCGAATGCGTTGGACGAAGACGGTTCGCCCAGCGCGGAATGCACGCGCTCCATTGCTGCGGCTAGCCGCGACGGGCCGAACGGCTCCAGCAGGTAGTCTACCGCGCCACGCTCGAAGGCGGTCACGGCATGCTCGGAGAACGCCGTGGTGAAGATGACAAACGGTGGCCGCTCGAGGCGGCGCACGACCTCAGTGCCGAGCAGCCCCGGCATTTGTATGTCGAGGAAGACAAGCTCCGGCTGCAGCGCCTGGATCCCGGCGACCGCCGACTCACCGTCGCCTGCTTCTCCAACGACCTCTACCCAGTCAATCGCGCGGAGCATGGCGCGCAGTCCCGCGCGCGCTACCGGCTCATCGTCGACGACGAACGCCGTGACCTTCACGATGGCCGCGCGCGATGCCGGGGCACGACGAGTACGGCGTCGAAGCCGCCATCCGTATCGGCTCGACACTGCAGGCGCGCAGCGCTGCCGTACAACACCGCCAGCCGCTCGCGGAGCCTCGCCAGTCCGGTGCCCGTGCCGGTTTCCGCGGAGTGCACCGCGCCGCTACCGCTCGAGTTCCTGACCGAAAGCTTCAGCTCGGACGCGCTGCCCGCGGCCACAACTACGATTTCCGTGGGCGCGACGCCTTCGATGGTTCGCACGTGGTTCGCCTCGGGCGTCACCCAATTCGGTCGGGCCGCCAGGTGCTGAGGTTCGTAACCGACAGGAAGCCGGGGTCTGCGGGTATAGATCCGTACAACTTCTATATCGACCGCAACTCGGCAGATAATGTGCTGCCGGTGAGGTAAGTATCCACCCGGCGGTCGAGCGTTTTGCGTGGACAGAGTTGACACCGCGGTACGCGCCTGATCGACAGGCACGGTTCCGGCGATAAGCTTTACCGAGACTATGTCATCAGGCCTCGAGAGCGGGACAGTTGAAGTGGTGGCAACACCGAGAGTGGTACATCGCGGCAGGTACAACCGTTCGCGACTGAAGTGTTGACCTCGTCAGTCACCTGGCGAAACAGGTAGACGCGGATGTTTCAGACGAAACGACGAACCGACGACCACACCGACGCCCTCTGATGAGACGCTTCGGTGGCTGCCTTACGTCACTGACCCTCGTCGCGCTCTTCTGCCTGGTGGGGGTCGTCGCGTTTCCGGCCCTCCGACATCCGGTGTTTCTCGCTCGCCTTGTCACTTCGCGTCCGCCTTCAGAAGTCACGATTCCAGTCGCAGGCGTACTCAAGCGCAATATTCTCGACACCTGGGGCGCACCGCGAAGCGGAGGGCGATCACATAATGGCGTGGACATCTTTGCGAAACGCGGCACACCTGTGCTCAGCGCGACCGAAGGAATCGTTTCGCGCGTTGGCACCAACAGGCTCGGCGGACAGATCATCAACGTTCTTGGTCCGGGAAGGCAATTGCATTACTACGCGCACCTCGATCGTTACGGCTCCTTCGAACCGGGCGTCATCGTGATTGCCGGTGATACCCTTGGCTACGTCGGAAACACGGGAAACGCGCGCGATACTCCGCCTCACCTCCACTACGGCATCTACGATTCGGAACGCGGCGCAGTCAACCCGTGGCCGATGCTGGCGCCGCGCGCTGCTGGTACTGCGCGGCCGGTGGACCGGGTGAAGTAATCGCGACCAGGCGATCAGACCATCTGCGCAATACACTCGTGGGCCAGACCGACGAGCCGCGCCGCCGAAAGGTTGCCAACCAGAGCATGCGTCAATCCAGGCTCCTGCCAGGCCGCCACGTGAAAACCCTTCCAGCTCGAGATATTGACGCCCGGCCGCTGCAGCGGCCGTTCCGGTGTCTCGGTCCTCGGCATTGGCATTATGTAATACGACACCGCCTGCCCGTCGATTCGATACATGAGCACAGCACCGCGCTGCCCGTTCACATCGGTTACGCGGGCGCCGACCAGCCGGCCATTCGCGAACGACGGCGCGTGAATCGCGAATCCGACCCGCTCGGAGAGCCAGTGAGTGATATCCGATTCGCGAGCCGAAGCGATTCCATCGCGTTGTAGAACGCGACCGTGATCGTCCGCAAGCGCAGGCGCCACCTCGGACCGGGTTGCTGTATCTGCTGGCGAAAAGCGCCAGACGGCCGTCGTCAGAACAATTATGCCGATGGCAGCAGCGCCCGCGAAACGGAAGGAGATCGCCCGCCTGCCCGCACGGCGACCGGAATCTGAGCGCGCCAGCGACAGAGCGTTGAAGAGCCGTTCACGAACTTCTCGAGGCGCCGAAACGTCCTGATTTGATCTCGCGAGCCGCTCGGCGACTTGACGCATGTCGGCAACAAACGCGCGGCACGCGGCGCACTGCTCGATGTGTTGCGCGGCCGATTCGACTGCGTCGTCGACGGCGCGCGGAGAGCCATCCGGCCAGGCAAGCCGCCGAGCAGTGCCACATCTCATCGCTGGGACTCGCTCTTCACTGGTGGCGAATAGAGCTGCGGTGGCGACCCGCCGACGCTTCGGCCAACGAATCGCGCAGGAGCCTTCGTGCCCGAAAAAGACGCGAGGCCACAGTTCCTTCCGGCAGACCGATCATCGTTGCGACCTCTCGCTGGCGAAATCCCTCGACATCAACCAGAACCACGACACTTCGAAGAGGCTCGTCGAGTGCATCGATAGCGTCGCAGATCTCCTGAGACGATGGCCATTTCCCTCCGGCCGAAATGCCAGAACCGTCGGCCGGCCAACGCTCGAGAGCGTGCTCGAATTCCGCATCGGTAAGATCGCACGCGAGCGACTCCGGGTGCCGTTTTGCCGTACGCCGCCGGTTGAAGTGCGTCCGAAGCAGAATCGTGTAGAACCAGGTTCGAACAGCTTCGTGGCTGCGCAGCTCGCCGTAGCCTTCGCACGCCCGAAGCAGGCAGTCCTGAACGAGGTCCTCCGCGTTCGCGGTGTGGCCCCGTGTCAATCGGAGAGCCGTTCGGTAGAGTGGATCGAGATGCTGTGTCACCACCTCCTCGAACGTTCTCCGGTTCGTCTCGGCTGCGTGATTCCACCCGAGATGCTTCATTCGTAAGCCACGCACTCATCCACTACGGGCTCAACGGGCTTGCGCCGGCATACCCTGGACACGGCTGGAACGTGCAAGCCGTACGAAACTCAACCCGAGGATTAGCCCAAAGATAAGGTGTCCGAGCAGACTGCCCCAAGCCACTGGACGCATGGGCGGCATTTGCAGCGGAGCAAACGCAGGCATGCCGAGAAGGATTGGCATTATTATCAATCCTCCGAGGATCCACCACAACAGACCCCAGCCGGCTCCCAACGCAGCAGCGCTGGCGTTGCCGGTTATCCGGTTGCCAGCGGCGAAGGCGAACAGCACTCCGATTACCGCGCTGTTGAAAAGATGATAGGCCCACCCTGCGGCGAGGCTGGTGGAGCCGACGACCTTCGCCACCATGCCCATCATCGGCATCGAGCCACCGTCCGGCGTTGGCGCGCTCATCATTTGCATCATCATGCCAAATACGAGCCCGCCCGCGATTCCCGCAAGGGCTCCTGCCGTGATTTTCGAGGTCATAGGTTCTCTGTTTTGGGTAAGTGCATCGGAATGGTGTAGCATGGCGCCTGGCCAAGCGGGGGGCCCGGTCGGCCCGGATCACTCCCTGATTGAACAGACACCGGCGAAGCGCGAATTCTTCACTGGATCGTCCGACTGTCAGTATGGCTTTGCAGCCTGGAGTTTCTTGGAGATACTGGATTGAATCATTTATTTGCGGGTCGAGCCGCGGCGATTCCGTTCTATGAACACATAGACGTGCCAGAGTGTACCTCTTGCAGACACTTTCCCGCTCCCTCAAGGTCGATTTGCGACATCCTGCTCTTTTTCTGTTTGGTGCGTTTCTCGCCGCCATCCCACTCCATGACGCCTGCGGCCAGCAACCGGCTGAGTGGCGGACAGATTTCCGACGCCACACGGTTCCGCTCTCGGAGATCGTATCGGGCGGACCGCCCAAGGATGGAATTCCCGCACTCAGTCGCCCGCGGCTTGAAAGCGTAGCGTCTGCGGATCGCTGGCTGGCCCCGCGGGAACCGGTGATGGTTGTCGAGCACGATGGAGTGGCGCGTGGCTATCCCCTCCAGATCCTCATCTGGCACGAGATCGTGAACGACAACCTGGGCAATCTTCCAATCGCCGTGACATTTTGCCCCCTGTGCAATACGGCGCTGGTGTTCGACCGCCGCCACAACGGACGAGTGCTCGAATTTGGTACAACCGGGCGGCTCCGCCATTCCGATCTCGTGATGTATGACAAGCTGACGGAGAGCTGGTGGCAGCAGGCAACGGGTGAGGCGATCGTCGGTGTAATGGCCGGTGACGCACTCACACTGTTCGAATCGCAGACAATGGCGTGGGCCGATTTCAAGCGCGCGTACCCCGCAGCCCAGGTTCTCTCGAGGAAGACCGGGTACGATCGCCCGTACGGCACGAATCCGTACAAGGGTTACGATGCTCCTGGTGGATCCCCGCTTGCGGCGTTCTTCAAGTCCAAAACCGACGCGCGATTGCCTGCAATGGAGCGTGTCGTCGCTCTGCGACTGGAGCGTGAGGCAGTGGCTTACCCGTTCTCGCGGCTACGATCCGCGCGCGTCATAAACGACATGATCGCGCGGCGGCCGATTGCAGTCTTCTGGGCACCGGGAACCGCGAGCGCGCTGGACAGAACCGATATGGCGAGCGGACGCGACGTCGGCGCCACCGGTGTGTTCGACCGCAGGCTCGCGAATCGTACGCTCACCTTCGAGTCCGCTCAGGGCGGCGGCTTCCGCGACCGCGAGACAGGAACGCGCTGGGACCTTTTGGGGAACGGTCTCACGGGGCCACTTCGCGGCCGGCGACTGGTGCGGATACCGTACGGGGATTTCTTCTGGTTCGCGTGGGCGGTGTTCCGGCCGGATACTCGCATCGGGCGATAGGCCTTTGTGTGGCATCCCGGCCGGATGAGAGATCCGCACTGCGTTTCATTAGGTTGCGCCGTTAGCATCCGGCCCGTGCCCTTCTTGACAAGACTGGTGGTGCAGCGCTACAGTGAGCGCATGTCCTGCCTGCGTCGATGCTACGCCTCCTACTATTACGAAACCCCTATCACGGGCCGTGCTCGGAGGCGTGCGCTTGACTGAGGGAGACTCGTAACAGCTCTCATTACGCAATACTTCGACGGTCCGTGGAAATTCACGGGCCTTTTTTGTTTCTACCGGGAAAGGTCAAATGATCATCGTCACACGTCCGAACATCACCGAGCGCGAGCTCGATCACATCCGCGAGCGGATTGAGGCAGCCGGTCTCCGAACACATCTTTCACGCGGCGAACGAAGGACGATAGTCGGCTGCATCGGCGACGAATCGTTACTGGAAGGCATCGCCCTTCGCTCGTTGCCTGGAGTCGAGTCGGTGATGCCGGTGCTCAGGCCGTACAAGCTTGCCTCTCTCGATTTTGCCGCTGAGAGAACCATCGTCAATGTCGGGCCGGGCGCGTCGTTCGGAGGCAAGGCGCTGGCCATTATCGCCGGGCCTTGTTCCGTCGAGAATATTGACATGCTCCGCGACACCGCCGTTTCCGTTCGAGCGGCGGGGGCGTCCATTTTGCGCGGCGGGGCGTTCAAGCCGCGTAGCTCCCCATACAGCTTTCAGGGTCTTGGTGTCGATGCCCTCCGCATGCTCGCTGAGGTGCGCTTGCAGACCGGGCTGCCTGTCGTCACTGAAGTCCTCGACACCCGCGACGTGGAGGTTGTAGCCGAGCATGCCGACATGCTTCAAGTGGGGGCGCGCAACATGCAGAACTTCGCGCTGCTCGCTGAGTTGGGACGCATACAGCGGCCGGTCCTTCTAAAGCGCGGACTCTCGGCCACGATAACGGAGCTGCTGATGGCGGCCGAATACATAATGGCGCACGGAAATGGCGACGTTGTCCTTTGCGAGCGCGGCATACGTACCTTTGAGACGGCGACCCGCAACACTCTCGACATCTCCGCCATTCCCATCCTCAAGCGAGAAAGCCACTTGCCGATCATCGTCGATCCAAGTCACGCCGGCGGTGATGCAGATCTCGTTGCCCCCCTTGCATTCGCAGCGATCGCGGCCGGCGCGGATGGCGTGATCGTCGAGGTGCATCCGGCTCCCGAGCGCGCCCTTTCGGATGGCGATCAGTCTCTGACGTTCCCTGCGTTCGCCGATCTGATGGCGCGTCTCGCACCCTTTGCCGCCGCCGCCGACCGCAAGCTCCCCCGACCCGTTCCGAGCGCGTCGCTTCCCGGGACTACCTCCCGGGAACTGGTGCGGTGATGAGCTCGATTGGCGAGGAAGAATCACCGGCCCTCGCCGAGCTGGAGGAGTGCCGCGAGGAGATAGGGCGAATCGACAGGGAGTTTGTGGCGCTGCTGCGGAGCCGTGTGGATCTGGCGCAGCGGACGGGGACGCTGAAGCGCGCTCTCGGATTTCCGATCCTCGATCCGCAACGGGAGGCAAGCGTGATTCGCGGCGCTGTCACACAGGCGCGTGAAGCAGGGCTGGCAGAAGAGACGGTGCGCGAGATATTCTGGCACATTTTGGGTCTATCACGAAGGGCCCAGCAGATGGAGAAAGGATGAAGTCCGCTGGTAGTGTCGCCGTTATCGGGCTGGGATTGATCGGCGGATCGGTCGCGCGCTGCCTCGCGGCACGGGGGATTCCTGTCCTCGGATATGATTCCAATCCGTCTCACCTCGACGCTGCCATATCGGAAGGAGTAGTCTCGCGTCGGCTGTCGCCCGGCCTGGAGGATATCGGCGACGCCGAGACCGTTGTGATTGCGGTTTATGGCGACTCCGTTTTTGATGTTTTGAGAAGCATTGAGCAGCACTCGACAGCCGCGCAGTTGGTCACCGACGTCGGAAGCACCAAGCGCAGCATTGTCTCGGCGGCAGTGAGGCTGGGACTGGGGCCGAGGTTTGTCGGTTCGCACCCATTTTCAGGCGACCATCGCTCTGGCTGGGCGGCGTCTCGCATGGATCTGTTCGAAGGCGCCACTGTCTATCTCTGTCCCGCCGCAGACACCCTGCCGACGACATTCGCTTTGGCCAGGCAGCTATGGATGTCGCTTGGCGCAAAGCCTGAGGTCATCGACGCGGGCGCTCACGATGACTTGCTGGCGTGGTCGAGCCATCTGCCGCAGCTGGTGTCGACTGCCCTTGCTCTGGCGCTCGCCGACGCGGGGATCACTCGACGGCAACTGGGACGCGGCGGACACGATGTCACTCGCCTCGCAGCCGGCTCACCGAACGTGTGGACCGCCGTCGCGCTCGACAATGCACCCGCGATTGAAGCTGCCGTTTCCGCAGTACAGCGGGAACTCGAGCTGTTTCGCGAAACTTTGCGTAGAGGCGACGCACGCGCGCTGAGTCAGCGCTTCGCGAAAGCGTGTGACTGGTCGGTTCGGGTGGATGACTAGAACTTTATCATGGTGTGCCCACGTCCAACCCCAGACAAATCAGGGACCACACCCGGGTTAGCAATCTGCCTCAAGCAGCAACCGTCGTCTGCCTATCACACCTGACAAGCTGCTGTAGTTGCGCGGTGAAGTCTGTTACTCAACGCTTGTCTGAACCTGCGGCTAATAACGCATTCAGTCCATCCAGCATCACAACGATCTCGGGCTTGTCGACAGGCTTCATCAGCACAAAAGTCTCTCCTGTACGATCGACGTCGTAATTGGAGCGGAAGAGCGAAGATTGATACTCGTCTTCGAACAGCTGGTGCCGCATCGTTACGGTAATCCCTGAACCATAACTCACGCTTGCGGCCATGAACTTGCCCGCCGCGCGGTAAATAATGCGCGAGCCGTTCGCAGTCCAGACAGGTTCGGCGCCACCATTAACTGATATCTGAGCGCGCGGGCCGAGCCGCGGAAATGGTCGCACATATACCTCGTATCGCCCCGACTCATCGGAGACGTAGGTGAGCCAGCGACCATCAGGTGATATGCGCGCCCCTTGTTCATTGAACGCGCTCGTCAGGAGCGGAGATGGCTTTCGTTGCGCAGTCTCGCCCTCCAGCGGCAACAGCCAGACGTCTGACCGTGTCCGCGGATTCTCAACACGAAAAATTGCAAGCTTGCCATCGGGAGACAAACCAATCTCCCTCACCGCAGTACGCGAAGCAAAAAGCCTTTCCTCAGACCCGCTCCCATCGGCTGGGATCTGCCAGATCTCTCCACCGCGCACATAAACGAGGCGCGTTCCATCGGGGGTCCACTCCGGCGATTGCGACGTCGATTGGGACGTGAGACGCGAAAGTACTCCGGACTTGATGTCATAGGCCCAGATATCCGAACGATTCGTTCCTGTGGATGAGATCTCGACGGCCACGCGACGACCGTCCGGCGAAAAACGAGGGCGAGTGTAACGGCGAGGCGGAGTGCCCTCTCCCGTCGAGACAGCGTGATCGTTCGTAATGATGAGCTGGCTCGCGTTATTCGATTTGACGTAGACAAGTGAGCCGTCAGCAGCGAACGAAGCAGCAGCGCCCGCGAAGACGCTGACTTCCTCGAGGATAGTTGTCGCTTCTCCGTTGATCTTCCTCCGTCGCGCATCGAATGGGATCGCAGCGATGATGCCTCCGGGGCGACCATAAAACAGCCTGCCCCGGAAGAGGCCGAGCGGGTTGCCACCACGAACACCGAGCAGGTGATATCCTTTTTCATTCAGCGAACCCACGGCGAGCTGATCGTCGGCTCGCGAGGTTGCGGCTTCGACTCTGAATGCGAACGTCCGTCCGTCTGGCAGGAACATCGGTTGCACGTGCCCCTGCTCGCCCTTCGCGATGTCGCGTTTGGTGAGCATTTCGGCCTGACCTCCCGCGGCAGAGATCCGATAGAGCCCGCTATCGCTGCCGACAAGAATATCTCCGCTCGAACTCCATGCACCGCCGCGCCACGCAGGCGTGCGTCCGATCTGAACCGGTGGCCCACCCCTTACTGGCACCTTGAATAGAACGCCCGCTTCGGTAGCGAATGCGATCCATCGGCTGTCAGGAGAGAAAAAGGGGAGAATCGCGTCGTCAGTGCCCGGAAGCTCGCGTGCGGACGGCGAAGCAAGCTGCCTTAGATACAGACGTCTGCTGCCTCCAGCTATCCCCGAGTAAACGATCGAGCCGCCATCTGGAGCGAAAGCGACCGAGCTTGGCTCGATCGCGAGCTTCGCATTCGGCGGCATGGCCTCGACGAACGTAATCGGCTTGTCGGCTGGAGTTGATGAGAGTTTCCACCAGGCAGCGACTGCCATAATTACTGCAATTCCCGCCACTGCAGGCCACGCAAAGAGGCGGATCCTTGCCGCAGTTCTCGTACGCTGTGGGTAAGAGCTCGGCGAGGTTCCCGACGCGCTCAACTCGTGCGCCGCCGATGTCATCGATGGGTCGGTCAAGGCTTGGCCGAACTCGCCTGCGGTTGCCCACCGATCTGCAGGAATCTTTGCGAGAGCGCGCTCGATAGCAGCATCAACGTGTTCAGGTATCCGCTCCCGCTGCGATCGAGCGCTTCGTGGCTTCTCGACTAGTACCTTCGCGATTACTGCTTGCACAGTGCTTCCGGTGTGCGGTGGATCTCCGGTCAACATCTCGTAAACCACGCACGCGAGGCTGTAGATGTCGCTTCGTCCATCTATGTCGCGATCTCCGGCTGCTTGTTCCGGGCTCATGTATTGGGGCGTACCAAGCGACAGACCGCTTTGCGTGATGCGTGCGCCGCCGGCATTGGAAACGGCGAGGGCGATACCGAAGTCCGCTATTACCGGCTGCCCCGCGCTGAGGAGAATGTTCTCGGGCTTGAGATCGCGGTGAATGACATGGTTGCGATGCGCGTAATCGAGCGCGCTGGCGCACGCAGTTGCGATGCGGAGCGCTTCGGCGATCGGAAGCTGTTTCTCGCGGGCTAATCTATGTCGAAGTGACTCGCCTTCAGCGAATGGCATTACATAGAAGAGACGTCCGTCCGCTTCGCCCGAATCGAACAGCGGCAACAGATTCGGGTGCTGAAGGTTTGCGGTAACCCGGATCTCGCTGAGAAATCGCTCAGGGCCAAGGATTGCGCCGAGCTCAGCGAGGAGAAGCTTGAGTGCCACTCGCCTGTCATGCCGGAGATCGCGCGCGAGGTAGACGGTGGCCATTCCGCCGCGACCGATCTCGCGCTCGATCGCGTAACGTCCAGTCAGCGAGCTGTTGAGCTGTTCGACTGTGCCCGCTGTCTCCAATCTGTTACCCGGTTTGAATGACAACTGCAGCGTGGCGACTGAGTGTCAGAAAGTAGGAAATGCGCGCAGCCGCTGCTAGAGAGGCAGGTTCCCGTTCGTAGTTGGAAATGCCTGCTCCTTCACCCCGCAAACCGAGTTAGGAACAAGCAATCGATGTGGCATCAGCAAAAAGCTCCACCGCCTGATTGGCGATGGAGCTGATCTATACAAGTCGGGGCGACTGGATTTGAACCAGCGACCTCCTGCTCCCGAAGCAGGCGCGCTACCGGGCTACGCTACGCCCCGAGTACGATAGCAAAAGCGACCGCTCTCACAGTCGCCCCGCTTAACATAACGCGCTACTGCTTGGGCACCAACACCCGCCCGGCCAGCGGCTCCACCATCACCTCAAACGGCGAATTCCCAAGCAACTCACCATCCGCCTGCCCCATTCTTGGCGGAATCGCCTCGATCCGGAACGAGCTTCCCTTCCTATAGAAGACACACGGGTCAGGCGCAAAGTTCTTCCGCGCCATCCTCCACAGAATCCGCAGCGCATCACGCTGGTTTCGCGGCGAATACACGCACGCATCCAGCAAACCATCGTCCCGCTCGATACCGTGCCCGAAGGCAAGGAGATCGTTCATCACCGCCCCGAAATTCGCAATCATTACGGCCGACGCCCGCATCTCGATCACCTCGCCATCGACTGTCAGCCGAACGTCGAACTTTTCCAGCTTCACAAACGCCCGACTGGCCGAGACGACATACGCAAAGAATCCCAGCCGTCGCTTGAGTGCACCCGGCGCATACTCGATCATCGTCGCGTCGAGCCCGATCCCCATCCCGATCGCGAACCGCCTACCCGTGTGCAGCCGACCCAGATCGATGCGGGCCTCCTCACCGGCAAGCAATGCGTTCACCGCCCGGCCGATGTTCATCGACGTCCCCAGCGTTCGAGCGACAATGTTGCCAGTGCCTCCTGGGAGGATTCCAACCGGAGGCCCGGAATGCGCCAGGGCGCCAAGTACGTCGATCGCCGTGCCGTCGCCACCAAGTGTGAACACGGCGTCGTATTTCGCCGCAAACCTTTTCGCGAGATCGGCCGCATGGCCGGGCGATTCGGTCATCATCGCGTCGCAGACGACCCCGGCTTTCTCGAACGCCAGCTTTGCATCGCGAATCACCCGGCCACCCCGGCGCGAAGCAGGGTTGACAATGAGAAGCGCGCGCGAGATTGTGACAGGCATCGTGACAATTAACGTACGCTCGGTATGCGACGCCAACCGCCGCCTGACATGGGTGTGAGCCCACCGCATCGGCAATTTCGTAGGCTCACAGCGACTCGTCTGCAGGCGAACCCCGATAGCTTTCGGAGGGTAACACACGGACTGCATCTACTGACCCCACGACCATGTCTTCATACATAATGCGACTTCGCTTCCTGGTTTTTCTTGCAGCACTCCTTATTCCGGCACACGGAACGGGCGCCTCGTCGGCACTCCCAACAGGGCTGTTCGTCGCCAACCGACTCAATGCGCACTCCCTGCCACGCATCGAGCGGGTTCCGTCCAACGCCGGGTGGGAACATTGGTTCAAACTGGAGGGAGGCCTCGTCACTCTTCGCCCCGACGGACGCTTCATTGCCTCGTTCCGTTATTATCGCCAGCACAAGACGCTGCGCACCGCGGTGCGGCCCGGCCCGCTCCTCAATGAGACTTACAAGGGTAAGTTTTCCGTACGCGGCACCCAGATAACATTCATTCCCGACAGGACCAAGCAGATCAAGCGGTCCCAACCGATCATTGGCAGTATTTCGGGGCAGAAGATGGTTCTTCCGTACATCGTTGCAGAAGGGCAGAGCAAGCATCCGCTTCGGCTCGAGATGCAGCGAGAAAAAACCTGGTAGGCCGCCAACCCTTTCCTGAAGGACAATCCTGATGCAGCACCCTGAGGAACTTCAGCCCGCACCGGATTTCGATCTCGAAGCCGATGACGGGACGCGCGTTTCACTTGCATCGCTCCGCGGTCGCACGGTTGTGCTTTTCTTCTATCCCAAGGATAACACCTCCGGCTGAACGCGTGAGGCGTGCGATTTTCGCGACGCCCTTCCCCGGTTCGGGGAAATGAACGCAGAGGTTTTCGGAGTCAGCCCGGACAGCGCAAAGTCACACCAGAAGTTTCGTGCCAAGCATGCACTGCCGTATCCGTTGCTGGTTGACGAAGAACACCGCCTCGCTGATGCGTACGGCATCTGGAAGGAGAAGACGATGTACGGCGTCAAATACCATGGCGTCGAGCGCACGACCGTCGTGATCGACGCGAATGGCAACATTGGAAAGATTTTTCCGAAGGTCAGCATCGAGGGCCATGTTGCTGCTGTGGCGGAGGCGGTTGGGGAGGTTGGACGGGATCGGGCAGGGGAGTAAAGTCGGTAAACGTCTACAGCCAACGCTTGCGCCGTCTGCCAGACGCGCAGGTTTCGGAAATTCGCCACATCGGACTCTCGCTTCCCGGGATCCGCACTCGCACCGTTCTACCGCGTCAGCCAGTCAACCGCCCCATCTTCGGACCGTTCAAGCCGCGCCGCGCCGACGACGTCCACGGCTAGCGGGCCACGGGTAACGGGTTTTCTGCCATGAGCAACCCGCCACGAATAAATTTTCTGATGACAACCTCGCGCGCCACATTCCTCAAACAGGGCACCCCTGAATTGCTGCTCCCAGCTCGCGCCATCTTATCAGCAATTGCACTCGCTCTTTGCGTAACCTCGTGCGCACCAGTCTCCCGCCCCCCAGTCCGAACACCACCAGCGACCGCCCCGGTCCGATTCCTCCTCGTCAACGACGTCTACCTCGGCGACACTCTCCGCGACGGCTCCGCCGGCCTCGCCCGTGTCGCCGCCCTCCGCGACTCCCTCGCACGAACCGGCCCGATAACCTTCATGCTCGCAGGAGATTTTCTTAGCCCAAGCCTGCTCAGCAAATGGCACCGCGGGATCCAGATGATTCAGCAGTTCAATTCAGCCAAACTCGATTACGCCACATTCGGCAACCATGAATTCGAGATCGACCGCGATACACTGATTGCGCGTATCGCCGAGTCGCGGTTCAAGTGGACATCGGCGAACTGTATGGCCGCCACCGGTGAACCGTTCCCGGGTGTCTCGCGCTGGGACACCACCACCATCAACGGCGTCCGGATTGGAATCTTCGGCACCACCCTCATCGGTGACTACCGCCGCTACGTGAAGTGCACCGATCCCGACAGCGCGGCAAGCGCCGCCATCCGCGATCTGAAACGTATGGGAGCCCGTATGATCGTCGGGCTCACTCACCAGACTGTGAAGGCCGACAGCGCGCTCCTTGTCCGCGAGCCGGACCTCAACCTGATACTCGGTGGTCACGAGCACGATGCGCACCGTATCCTCGTCGGCGATCGCCGCCTTCTCAAAGCCGACGCCAACTCGCGAAGCGCACAGCTTATCACTCTGACGGCTCGACCCGGCGGCTGGACGCAGTCCGACGAGCTTATCACAATCGACCGCCGCCTGGCATTGGACGCCAGCACTGCCGCCATCGTCAGATCATGGCAGGACAGCCTCGTAAAACGCCTGGGTAAGGAGCGCGTCGTGGCGTCCACGAGCTTCCCCATGGACGGCCGCGACGCCGCCAACCGCAGCCGCGAATCCGCACTCGGCAGCTTCGTAACCGATGCAATCCGGATGGGGACTGGCGCCGATGTCGCAATCATGAACGCCGGTACAATGCGGATCGACGACGTCATCCCCGCCGGGCCAATCACCAACTACCAGCTCGAATCGATTTTCCTTTTCCCTGATGAGACGAGGATAATGACATTTCCCATCACCGGCGCGCGCGTGCGCACGCTGCTCGAAAAAGGGGTATCCGATGGGACCGTTGGCAAAGGCGGCTACCTCCAGGTCTCCGGACTCAGGTACAGCTGGGACCCCCGGAATGCGTCAGGCTCGCGAATCGTTGGCCACGTGACACGCCTCGATGGACGTCCCGTCGAGGCAACGGACACGATTCGCCTGTCGTTCAACGTTTACCCGGCATGCGAAAAGGGCGATGGATACGACGTTCCCGAAGCGAAAGCGGCGTGCGAAGCCCGAAGGTCGGCACCACGGGCGGTGGATCTCGTGATGCGACACATCACATCCAGTGGAACTGGCAGAATCGATCCTCCGAGCAAAGAGCGCGTAACCCGCATCGAAAATCGATAGTCCGTCGAAGCTCATGCACGCGCTGCCGTATCCGCTGCTGGTTGACGAAGAACACCGCCTCGCCGATGCGTACGACATCTGGAAGGAGAAGACGCTGTACGGCGTCAAGTAGCTTGGGCGTCGAGCGCACGACTGTTCGTGATCGACGCGAATGGCAACATTGGAAAGATTTTGCCTAAGGTCAGCATTGACGGACACGTCGCTGCCGTTGTTGAGGCGGTGAGCAAGATAGGGTGACAGCTTACGGGCTAGGGGCGGAAGAGCTGAAGTCTGGGGCGTTTCAGATGGAGACACCAAGGCCCGTTCGTCTGTAATCGGTTACCTGTTTGCCCGTTACCCGGTACCTGTTCCTTCGTTCACCGTTCACCGTTTACCGCTACCCGCTTCCCGTTCGCCGTTAACCAATACCCGTTCATTCGGTGACCGTTGGCGTTGTTTGCCGGCCGGCGGAGCGAGGCTTTTGAGGAGACCGTGAAGCATCATACGGACGTCGACAACACGGCCGAGCAGGGCGGCAAAATCATGCTCGGTCATCAGCCCCAGGTCACGCGCGAGTTGAGCGTGGCCCTCTACTTCCGTTGCGGACGCCAGCGCGTAGCGGAGGAATCGCCCGAACTCAGCTGGGCTCGCGTGAGCGCTGCCTTCGACAATGTTCGTCGGTACTGACATCGCAGCCCGCTCGAGCTGGTCGCGAAGCGTTGCACTTCGTCCCCCGCGCATTCGCGTCGCAATTCGATGGGCGTCGATCGCCAGCGCTTCGGCCGATTGCCACACGCGGAGTTTTCTGAAGTTGGCCATTCGGCAGTCTGTTCCGCCGTCGCTTCACCCGCGACATCCTTCACCCGCGCCAACACTCTCGCCTTTGCGTCTTGCGTGTTGCGTCGGCAACGGTCAACGGTCAACGGTCAACGGTCAACGGTCAACGGTCAACGAGGGAACGGGTACCGGGTAACCGGCAAACGGGTAACAGGTTACAGGCGAACTGAATTCGGTAGCGTGCGCACCACCCCCCGTCTAATCCAATTCGTCACTCAGTCCTCCCTTAACAGATTCCCTACACACACACACACACTCTCTCTCTCTCTCTCTCTCTCTCTCTCGTCTCGCCGTTGCCGCGTGCATCTTGATCCTGGGCGGCACCCCCCTAACAGCGCCGACTCCACAAGAATCCCGAGCCATGACATCAAACCGAAGAGATTTCCTAAAGCAGGGCACGCTGATCACCGGCGCAATCGCCGCCGAAGCAGCGTTCCGCAGAGCCTCAGGAATGCCGCCGCTCCCGCCGCCTGCGGATCCGGTTATGGATGCGGCAACACGCGACCTGATGATGGATGCCCTCAACGCTGCAAAGATGGGCGGTGCCAGCTACGCCGACGTCCGCATCGGCGTTACCGGCAGAACTTTGTTCAGACGCGGGAGGAGCAGATTACCAACGTGGTCGATACCGACTCGATGGGGGCCGGCGTTCGCGCACTCGTCGATGGCACCTGGGGCTTCGCGGCAACTCGGACACTCACAAAAGACGGTGTCGCCTCCGCCGCGAGAAAAGCGGTTGCGGTAGCGAAGGCAACACGCATCGGGCGTGACCGGCCTGTCGAGCTCGCACCGGCGCCGGCGTACAAGGGCGTGAGCTGGAAGAACGCCTACACTGTCGATCCGTTCACGATTCCCATCGAGCAGAAAGCTGAGCTGCTGCTAAAGGCAAACGCCGAAGCACTCAGGGCGCCGAACGTGAAATTCGTCTTCAGCGGAATGTTCTTTCGAAAGGATGAGCGCAATTATGCCAACACCGACGGCTCGGTAATAACACAGACAATCCTGCAAAGTTGGGTGCCCATGCAGTTCACCGCAATCTCGGCCGATCAGTCGGACTTCCAGAATCGCGGGTCGGTTTCACCACCGGCGGGCCGCGGGTACGAATACGTCACATCGCTGGACATCGTCGGCAACGCGCGTAAAGGGGGCGAAGAGGCCTCGCAGAAGCTGAAGGCCAAACCGGTCGATGTCGGCCGGTACGATCTCGTCCTCCACCCGTCGCATCTGTGGCTCACGATCCACGAATCAATTGGACATCCCAGCGAGCTCGACCGCGCAAACGGCTACGAGGCCAACTTCGCCGGCACCAGCTTCCTCGCTCCACCAGAAAAAGTGCGCGGCAAACTGAAGATGGCACAGGTTCCGGCTGGGCTGGAGCGGAAAACCCCGACTGGACCAAGCTCGACATCGCCGCAGTCAGCGCACGCGCGGTAGAGAAGGCGCGCCTGTCACGCAAGCCCGTTGCAATCGAACCGGGGCGTTACACCGTTATTCTCGAACCGCAGGCGGTCGGTGATCTGGTTCAGCTCGTCGGGTTCTACGCCGACGCCCGCGCTTCGGACGAGGGACGCAGCCCGTTCACAAAGACCGGTGGAGGCAACAAGATCGGGGAGAAGATCATCGATGCCCGCATCAGCATTACCGCCGATCCATTCGACCCCATGGTTCTCTCGCAGCCCTGGGACGGGACGGTTTGCCACTGGGCCGCCAGACTTTCGTCGACAAGGGCGTGCTCAAGGAGCTTTACTACTCTCGCTTCTGGGCAAAGAAGCAGGGCAAGACCGCTACCGGGGCGCCGACATCGTTCATCATGAACGGCGGCACCACTTCGATGGAGGACATGATCAAGTCCACCCAGCGCGGCGTTCTCGTCACCCGCCTCTGGTATCTCCGTGAAGTCGATCCCCGCACCATTCTATATACAGGGCTCACGCGTGATGGCACCTTCCTCATTGAGAATGGAAAAATCTCGAAAGCAGTCAAGAATTTCCGCTTCAATGATTCGCCGCTGTTCATGCTCAAGAACCACGACGCAATGGGACGGCCGGTACGGTCATGCACGGCGTGGATGGCACGAATTACGCGATTAACTTCGCAAGCGCGAACTGGTGCCTGTGGGTAGAGGATCAATCAAGGTTCGAGTGCCGTTTCAATGTCACGAATTCTTTCATCGGTACGCGTGTAGAAGACCCCTTACCCGCAGTAATCACTTCGACGGAGGATTAAATGGTCTCATCAGTAGCGGGGCGGAAACGCCTCGCGGTTTTGTCCGGTATGCTCGCGCTCGCACTTGCGGCCTGCGAAGGCCCCACGGGCCCGGACGGGCCCGCCGGTCCAACTGGCCCTGCCGGCCCAACCGGTCCAACCGGACCCGGTGGTGCACCGGGCACTCCTGGTGCTCCCGGAGCGCCTGTCGCTGGACGCACCATATTCGCTATTGATGGCACCAACAACCTGATGTCGTTCGGGGTGTTCACCCCGGATCGCATCATTGCCAAGGTCGCGATCACCGGCCTCGCTGCCGGCGAGACGATTGTCGGTATCGACTTCCGGCCGGCGAACGGCGATCTGGTCGCCGTGAGCTCGACAAGCCGGATTTACACGCTCAACTCAACCAGCGGCGCCGCAACGGCAGTCGGCACAGCTTTCACGCCGGGACTCTCCGGCACGGCATTCGGAGTTGGCTTCAATCCGGTCCCGGACCGGCTTCGGATTCACACCAACGCTGATCAGAATCTCCGGATTAACCAGATTACCGGAGCTCTGGCCGCGGTCGATACGGTCCTGGCCTACATCCCGGGTGACATCAACGCGGGACAGAATCCGAACATCGTCGGCACAGCCTACACGAATAGCGTACGGCCTGCGCCGGTCGCGACCGATCTGTTCGCGATCGACTCCAACCGCGACGCGCTCGTGTTCCTGGTGAGCCCGAACGGCGGAACCATACGCACTATCGGCGCACTCAATTTCGACACCAGCGAAGATGTCGGATTCGACATCGCTGGAGATACTGATATCGCGTACGCCTCCCTGACGGCAATGTCGGCGCCGGGAGGACCATCACGCCTCTACCAGATCAACCTGCGAACCGGCAACGCGACGTTACTGGGCTCCATCAACAATCCCACGCCGATCAGGAGTATCGCGGTCGCGCCGTAACCTTTTCGCCTGATTGCTGCTCAGAGGGAATACGGGCGTGAGCCATACCGACTCGCGCCCGTGTTCCGTTTCGTCTGGCAGTCACTTGCCACACAACGTTACGAAATCTTTTCTGTCCGCCAGGCAATGCTCAGGGTTGCCGTTCTTCCGCCAGGTCTGCGAGCTTTCCAGTACTCGCCGTAGTTGGCAACCAGGTTACAGTGGCGTGGTCGGAACAGAGCGCCCAAGCCGCGGATCACGAAAGGAAAATGGCGCCTGACATGAAGACTCCGAAATCCGTGAAACCATTGCATGCCATCGGTGAGAGCCAGATCATGGTTCGCGCCGGAAGTATTGAATGAGCCGAAGGTGCAACCGCGTATCCCTGGTGCTGGCTGCGTGCGGCGCGATCGCCTGCAGCGGGATGGAGGAACGCTTCAAGCCGATGGCGATCGGCGATCCCGTGCCCGCGTACGCCACCCGCACGCTGGCCGGTGACTCTGCGCGCGTCGGCGACGGGCAGCCACAGCCACTGACGCTGCTCAATATCTGGGCGACATGGTGCGTACCATGTCAAAGGGAGTTTCCCGACATCGAGCGCATTCACCGCGAGTACGGGCCGAGAGGTTTGCGCGTGCTCGCGGTGAGCGTCGATTCCAATAGTGATGACACGAAGATTCGAGAGTTCATGAGGCGATACCAGGCGACGTTTCTCGTCGGTCATGATGCCGAGGGAATAATCAGGACTCGCTATCAGTCACTTGGAATTCCCGAGAGTTACCTGATCTCGCCGGACGGAAAGCTGTTGTTTAGAAACCCTGGTGCGTTCCCCGAAGGCGCGGCCAAAGTCCGAGCCGCAATCGAGGCAGCGTTGGCGCAGTGACACCGGACCTCGGGTTCGGGGTGGCGTTCACCGCTGGGGTGCTGAGTTTCCTTTCCCCATGCGTGCTGCCGCTAATCCCGAGCTACATCACGTTTCTCTCGGGGCTGAGTGTCGAAGAGGTTGGCCGCGGCCGTCGCACGGCGCTCGTGCATGGATCACTCTTCGTACTCGGATTTACCGCGGTTTTCCTCGCGCTGGGGGCGACGGCGACGGTTCTGGGGCAGGTGATGCTTGCCTATCGGGAGTGGATCAGCCGCATTGGCGGCGTTCTTATCATTCTGTTCGGTCTCTACATGCTCGGCGTATTCAACCTCGGTATGCTCGAGCGCGAACGTCGGGTGCATCTCGCGACCAAACCGGCCGGATATTTCGGGACCGTTCTCGTTGGCATGGCCTTCGGTGCGGGATGGACCCCGTGCATCGGTCCGATATTGGGGTCTGTCCTTATTTACACATCGAGCTCTGCAGATCTCAATCGCGGACTTGCACTGCTGCTGTTTTACTCCATCGGACTGGCGATGCCATTCCTGCTCGCCGCCGTCGCTGTCAACAAATTCATATTCCTCTTCAGAAAAGTCAGCAGGCATATGGCCTGGATTACCAGGGTCAGCGGCACGTTGCTGATCATTGTCGGACTCCTGATGGTCACCAGCGAGTTCGAGCGGCTCTCTTCCTACCTTCAGGGATTCACGCCCGAGTTTCTGAAAAGCCGGCTGTAGTCTTCGGCGAAGCTGAGACAGCCCCGTGTAGTGGCTGAGCCATGGCTCTGCAGATCGGTACCCGCGCTAGCTTTCGCTGTCGGCAGCGACTTCCGCCCGCGATACCGCCAACCTCCCCCCGCGAAAACCGAAACATGAAACCACGTCCGATCATTCTCAGCCTGCTCGGCTTCCTGGCCGTTGCGGAAATCGGTGGCGCTCAGACTCTGTCCTATCCGCAAAGCCGGAAGGCGGAACAAGTCGATACCTACTTTGGTGAAAAAGTCGCTGATCCGTACCGCTGGCTCGAAGAGGAGAAATCTCCTGAAACCACCAGGTGGGTGGAGGAGCAGAACAAGGTCGCCTTCGGTTATCTGGAAAAGATTCCCTACCGTGCGGCGGTCAAGAGCCGGTTGGAGAAACTCTACAATTATCAGCGCTTCAGCGCCCCCTCGAGAAACGGTGAGTATTTCGTATTCTCGAAGAACGACGGGCTTCAGAATCAGAGCGTTCTCTACATTCAGAAGGGCCTCGACGGAAAGGCGGATCTGCTGCTCGATCCGAACAAATTGTCGGCGGACGGCACCACACGGCTGGCGGGATTTTCGCTTTCGAAGAATGGCCGCTATGCCGCCTACGGAGTGTCTACCGGCGGTTCCGACTGGACTGAGTTCCGAGTCATGGAAGTGCAGTCTCGAAAAATCCTCCCTGACGTCATCAAGTGGGCGAAAGTTACCGGGACTGCATGGGCTGGAGACGGTTTCTATTACAGCCGGTACGACGCGCCGGATCAGACCAACGCCCTCACATCGAAAAACGAAGGTCACAAGGTCTACTATCACCGCATCGGCACAGCGCAGGAGGCGGACGACCTCGTGTACGAGTTCAAGGCCAACCCGCAGCGATTCCACAACGTCAACACCAGCGAAGATGAACGCTTTGCATTCCTTTCCATCTCGGATCGCGGAAAGGGCAAAAAGGGCAACTCTGTTTTTTATCGTGACCTGACGAAGGGCGAAAAAACCTGGACGCCAATCGTTGCTGAAGTCGGTGACTATCTCTACTACGTTGTCGACAATGTCGGCGACAAACTGCTGATTCAGACGAACGCCGGTTCACCGAACTGGAAGCTCGTGCTGTTCGATCCGAAGAATCCAGCCGAGAAAAACTGGAAGACTGTGCTCGCCGAGCGTGCCGAGCCGCTCGAGGGGGTGAGTACCGCTGGCGGGAAAATCTTTGCGACGTATCTGAAGGACGTCACGACTCGGGCGTACGTTCACGACCTGTCCGGCAAACGCGAAAGCGAGATTGTTTTCCCCGGACCGGGCACTGCATCCGGTTTTGGCGGCAACTTTGACGATCGCTTCATCTTCTACACGTACACTTCCTTCAACGCGCCGCCGACCATCTACCGCTACGACATCGCTTCCCGGAAGTCCTCGGTGTTCCGATCGCCGAAAATCCCGGGCTTCAGCAACGAGGCATACGAAACCCGGCAGGTCTTCTTCAACAGCAAGGACCGCACGAGGGTGCCGATGTTTCTGACTTATCGGAAAGGTATGAAGCTGGACGGTACCAATCCCGTGCTGCTGTACGGTTACGGCGGATTCAACAGCAACACCTCTCCATCATTCAGCGCATTGCGCCTTGCCCTGCTCGAGCAGGGAGTTGTGTACGCATCGGCGAACATGCGAGGCGGGGGCGAGTACGGCGAGAAGTGGCACGAAGCGGGAATGAAGCTGAAGAAGCAGAACGTATTCGATGACTTCATCGCCGCCGCCGAGTATCTGATCTCGAACCGCTACACTTCTCCCGAGCGACTTGCTATTCATGGTGTGTCCAATGGTGGACTGCTGGTCGGGGCGGTTGCCAATCAGCGGCCCGACTTGTTCAAGGCCGTCATTCAGCAGGCGGGAGTGATGGATATGCTCCGCTTCCAGAAATTCACCATCGGCTGGAACTGGATCACCGACTACGGCTCGGCGGACAATGAAGCGGAGTACAGGATTTTGCGGGCGTATTCGCCAATTCACAATATCCGTGCGGGAACGCGCTACCCCGCGACACTAATCACTACTGCGGATCATGACGACCGGGTAGTCCCGGCGCACTCGTACAAATACGCCGCGGCGATGCAGGCGGCGCAGGCGGGAACCAATCCCGTGCTGATACGGATCGACACCAATTCAGGGCATGGTGCGAGCAGTACGACCAAGGCGATCGAGCAGACGGCGGATATCTACTCGTTCATTTTCCAGAATCTGGGGGTCGTTCCAAAATACGTTCAGTAATCTGCGGGAAAACAAAGGGCCACGCTTTGCCCGTGGCCCTTGTCGTTCACTGAAAACTGCGTCCGGCTCCATTTCCAGCTACAGCGCCGTGGAGCACTTCCATGCTTTGGTAGCCAGGCCGGCCCACATTTCGAGTTGCTCGGGCGGCGCCTCGAGCCAGCGTGGCGGAATCGGAGCGAGACGACGGGTCTCCTCGACCGTGGAAAAGCAAAGCCAGCCGTGTTCGAATCCGGTTGAAACTCGCACGTATCCCGGCGATTCCAAAACCCGCCGGTCGCGCGTTCTCCGCTCTACCGCAGGCTGACGGGCAGTACGTCGTCGCTCGGCCATGTTTCGGCGTTCGAGCCGTCGCCGATCCACCTCTGCCGGTGTGATTTGCCACACCTCCCAGCCCACTCCTTTTCTATCGCTGAATCTTCTATAAGTCACTGTGCACACTCCCAGTTTATATCGCAACATCACAAATACATATCATCTAGTAGTATTGCACAGATGGTGCCAATGTTACAAAAGCGTAATCAAGGGCCGCGGCCGGAGAGCGCTTCAATATCTGCATCGGTAAGGGGGCCGCGACCACAGCCACACCGTGCCTGATCGGAGCGTGACTGAGTGGCGTCATCTGCTTCATCCACGGCCAGCGCTGGTGCGGGTTCGAGAACCCGATCCCTGCCGCATTTTTCACACAGGCGGATTAAAACGGGCGTTGCGTCGCTCATAACTGATCCTGACAAATTGTTGAGGCGTGCTGGTTTGGCCGGCGTCGAAAATGCGTCAGTGACGAATGCTCGCGAATCCCGGACACACTACAGCTTTTTCTCAAAGACAAATGAAGCTGCGCCGCGGAAGTATGTCAGCCGTGTTCCCCTGAAGTAACCGTTGTAGGAATTCCGGCTGCTATCGGTGAGTGTGATCTCCTTGCCGTATAATCCCTCGACGACCGAGTAACTGCCAGTGGTTGTGTCGGTAGTTCTGGTTTTGACCTGAGCCGCACGCAGCATCGTCTCGAGATTTCTGATTTCGACGAAAGTCATGTCGTCGCGGAGGGTCATTGTGGCGCTCGCAATGAATACTTCCTCAGTTGGGCTCCCGATCAGGAGTTGAGGTACGCCGGCAAGGCTGTAAAGGCCGGAGAGCCCCGTCGCCGCCACCGGCGCGCTCGCGGGCTCAGCGCATGCGAGTAGGGCGAATATTGATGTGGTCACGAAGAGGCGCGATATTCTCATTTGTTCAGTTCCTCTGATGGTCAAAGTGGGTTGCCTCAATTTCGATTCGGTTGCCGCCTGCCGGATCCTGGGCGATCACGCCCGGCAGGATGCGATGACGCCGCCGGGACGATGCGATGACCGACCGGATCTGCATCCTTAGCGGTTGAGGATTGACACTTTCTGCCAACTTTCCTTGCCGATAATTGCCCCCAGGACGGCTCCCGCCGGGGGCCCGAAAAGAAGGCCTGCTGCGGGTGCCAGATTCGCGTCGTTTCCCGTGTCGCAAATGGAAACACATGCCACGCCAAGTCCGACGCCCGCCAGCAGCCCAATGACGGCACCTCGCCATGCTCCACTGCCGCGGCTCCGGCCCGTGCTGAGCTCTACTGACTTGAGGGCAGAGAAGGGAACGACGATCTGGTCGCCGGTTTTCTGCTCGGCGATTTTCAATGAGGCCTGATCGAGCTCTGACACGGCCCCAATGAACCTGCGCGGCAATATCTCAGGGGCGCTGATGCGGACGCGGGTGCCGACGCTTAGGTCGGGGATCGATGCCTGCGCCGCCGAGGTGTTTGACACAAACGGGAGAATCGCGCAGAAAAGTAAAGGGAAACGCATCTTCGACTCCTCGAGGGAGATTGGGTAGCAGTGGTGCAGATCAGATTGAACGGCACTCGTCGTCGGCAGGCCTCTTATTCGCTGCTGCTCCGGAACAAGGTCGTCGATTTGCGGCGGCTTCAAATACGTCAGATGACGTAGACAACGGGTTAAATCAGTGTCGACCGCTGAAAGGAGAGCATCGCGGTCCTCGTGGTCTGCAGGCAGCTGGAACGAAGAATCGCCTCCGAGCACCGGGGGGCAGGGAGGCGACGAGAGAGGAAAATGCGCCCGGAGGGGCTCGAACCCCCATCCTTCTGATCCGAAGTCAGCGGCAGGGGGAAACCATTAACGATATTCTGCCGGACTTCAGAAGGACTACGAGCGTCGGTGCCGTAGAATCCCGACATTCCCGCCACACTTTGCCGTTCGAAACGGCCCTACAAACGGCCCCCTGCCGGATTCCTCCGTGAGCGAAGAAAGCCGCAGGAAACCCCACTGGAAATTGGAAATACTCTGATGCTGAGTGGTTTAACTCAAAAGCAGCAACGGTTCGTGGATGAGTATCTCGTCGATTTGAACGCTACTCAGGCGGCTATTCGCGCCGGATACAGCCGGCGTCAAAGACAACCTCGGTGCCTTGCGACCGCGCCCTCACTTGCTGTGGCCGCGCGATCCCAGGGTCCAGGCGCCGGATGTGGCGATCCCCGCGGCGCTCGTCGTAGTGGTTACGCCGGCAATGGTGCCGCCACCGGCCACGATGTCGAACCTGACCGGAACCCCCGCTATCGGGTTGAGAAAGGAATCCGTGAGTTTGACCGACAGGGGCTTTACCAGCGCCAAGCCGGCAAGGCCGAACTGATTATTTCCTTCGACCGGCGCGATCCGGGAAGCCGGGGGCTCGAAAGTAACTGTACATGCCGCCGCCGCCAGCATCAGCACGAAGGCCAATCGCCGCGCGACCTGGCGCTGTCGCACGAATTCGAGAACAGCGAGCATGCGCGGGAACACGGAATCCTGACCGGTCACGAATTTTCCTCTGAAAATGGCTCAGCCATTGAAGCAACGGCCTTACGTCTCTTGAGTGTGCGAGTCGGATGATGTACCGTCCCACTGACTCACACCACACCGTGCCCGCCTCACAGGGGCCATGACAGGACCGATGCTCCCATCGCCACAGGATTCCATCACTGGTCTGCTCCGGGCGGTCGAGCGCGGAAACCGCGATGCGCTCGACACCCTATTTCCGCTCGTCTATGACGAGCTGAGCCGGCTCGCACATCATCAACGGCGGATGTGGCACGGAGATATCACGCTCAATACGACGGCACTCGTACACGAGGCGTACCTGAAGCTAGTTGATCAGGAACGACTGCCCGCCGAAAGCCGAACTCACTTCTTCTCGGTTGCCGCGAAGGCGATGCGCCACATACTGTGCAACTACGCTCGCGATCGTCACAGGCAGAAACGCGGCGGCGACGCCGTACACATCAGCCTCGGTCCGACGCACGACCTTGCCGCGCAGATCGCGATCACCGACGACCACGCCGAGACACTCGAGGTGCTCGATGTCGCGCTCAAGCGACTGGAGCAGGTTGCCGAACGACAGGCGCGTGTCGTGGAATGCCGCTTCTTCGGAGGCCTGAGCGTAGACGATACCGCGGCCGCGCTCGGGATTTCACCCCGCACCGCCAAGCGCGACTGGACCTTCGCGCGCGCGTGGCTCCTGCGCGAAATGCAGCTCGAGCCCGGCGCCGGCGGTTAGGCCAAGGCGCATGGACGATTCCCGGTTGGAGCGACTCATCACCCTGTTCGACCAGGCGCTACCCGTGCCGCAATCCCGGCGCGCCGAATTTCTGGAGAGCGCGTGCGCCGGCGACGCAGCGCTCAGACAGGAGCTCGACTCTCTGCTCGCAGCGCACGACTCAGCCGGCGGGTATTTCGAAGATCTCGGCGCCAGGATTGTCTCTCCCGCGTACGCTGCGGTTGCGGGAACCTCTGGCTCGGGTGCCGACCCGGCGCTGCCTGCGCAGCTCGAAGCGGCGCTGGCCGGCAGCTACCGGTTCGAGCGCGAGCTCGGTGGCGGATCGATGAGCCGCGTCTTCCTGGCGGAGGAGATCAAGCTCGGCCGCAAGGTAGTGATCAAGGTGCTTCCACCCGAACTGGCTGTAAGCGTGAGCACGGATCGGTTCCGACGCGAAATTCAGTTCGCTGCGCAGCTGCAACATTCGCACATAGTGCCGGTGCTGGCGAGCGAGTCAGAGGGGGCGCTGCTGTACTACACCATGCCGTTCGTTGCGGGCGAGTCCCTGCGCGCGCGGCTGGCGCGCGACGGCGCTCTGGAAACGCGGGATGCGGTGCGGATCTGGAGCGACGTGCTGGACGCCCTGTCGTACGCGCACAGCAAAGGAGTGATGCACCGCGACATCAAGCCGGCGAACATTCTTGTCGGAGAGAGGAACGCACTCGTCACCGACTTCGGGATTGCCCGCGCGCTCGAGGCCGCGACCAGTGACGCCGACGCGACCGCTACCGGCCTGACGATCGGGACTCCAGCATACATGGCGCCCGAGCAGGTCACGGGGGACCGCGACGCCAGCCATCGCGTGGACATCTACGCCGCCGGCCTCGTGATGTACGAAATGCTGGAAGGGCGGTCTCCCTTCCGCGGTGAATCGACGCGCGAGATCGTGCTCGCGCGCCTCAACGCCGTTCCGGCTCGCGTAAGCAGACCGGACTGTCCGCCGGAGCTTGCGGAGCTGGTGATGAGCTGCCTGGCGCAGGAACCGGCGGCGCGACCGGCGAGCGCGGCGGCGGTTCTTGCGAGCCTCGAGTCACTGCCCACCAACGTAGGACAGTCCGCAAGCTCACAAGCCCCCGCGAACGGATCAACGTCAAAGCAGTCGCGGCGACAAATGGCGTATGCCCTCGGCGCACTGGCGCTGGCGCTTGTGGTGTTTGGGGCGACACAGCTGCGCCGCGCCTCAATTGAACTGGATCTGCCGCCGACGGGTACGGCGCCTTCGATCGCAGTGCTGCCTCTCATGAATCTCAGCACTGACACGCGCGGCGCGGCGCTGGCGGACGGCATGACGGAAGAGCTGATCGCAACGATAAGCAGAGCTGGCAACGTCCGGGTGATCGCGAGCACATCGGTTTTCGCGCTCAGAGGTCGGAACATGGATGTACGCCAGATCGCGGAAAGCCTGCGCGTGTCGCACGTGCTCGAAGGGGGAATTCAGACGGCTGGGTCGCGGCTGCGAATGCAGATTCGGCTGGTGGATGCGCGCGACGGTTCCACCCGGTGGTCGGAAACCTATGACCGGGGGCTCGGCGACATCTTCGCAATGCAGGACGACATCGCGCGCGCAGTCGCACGCGAGCTTGATGTTCGGCTGGGGAGCGCGGGGGGCTCCAGCGCGAGCGCCGCCGCGAGCGCGCCCCGCCGCTACACCCCGAACGTCGCGGCGTACGAGTGGTACTTGCGAGGGATGAACACGGCCTTGTTGCGCAGCGACGTGGGGCGCCAGCAAGGCCTGGATTACTTCAATCGCGCCATCGCGGCCGATTCAAACTTCGCCGCCGCATACGCCGCGCTGGCACACCGTTATTTGGGGTGGACAGGTCCGGAGCAGACTCGACGCGATTGGATCGCAAAGGCTCACGAGGCAGCGCTCAAAGCCGTAGCGCTCGACAGCTCTCTTGCCGAAGCCCGGGTCGCGCTCGGCTGGACGCTGCAGGCCGATCGGCAATACGCGGCGGCCGAAGCGGAGCTGGAGCGCGCCGTCGCGCTCGATCCGAACGTGCGTCGCGGGTATGAAGGCCTGGCGCGAGTATACATGTGGCTCCAGCGGCCAGCCGAGCAGCTGGCCGCTGCGAAGATAGGCGAACAGACAGACCCGCTCTCTGCCTCTGCGATACGGGAGCTGGCGCTGGCGCTGATGGTTAACGGTCGTTGTGACGAGGCGCTGCAACGACTGCTCCCGCTGAAATCCCTGAGCCCGCCGGCCAGCGTGGCCGGGGTGATACGCGGGCAGTGCTACGCGGAAAAGGAGATGTGGCGTGAAGCCATCGCCGAGTTCCGCTGGGCCGTGGAGGCACAATCGGCATCATCGGGGGCCGCATTGGCGTTTCTCGGATATGCGCTGGCGCGGTCAGGCGAGCGTGAGGAAGCGACTGCTATCCTCTCGGACCTCCAGGCCGGACGCAAGCGCAGTGATGGTGCCTTCGGGATCGCGACGATTTACGCGGGGCTCGGTGAGTACGACAGGGCCTTCGCGTGGCTGGACAAAGCGGTTGACGAAGGCAGCGTACGGATATACCTCATGGGTCCGATGTTCGCGGACCTACGCCGCGATTCGCGGTTCGAGCGGCTCAAGAGGCGACTGCGTATGCCGAGGCAGTAGCGCTACGGTCTCCATGCGGGTTGGCTCCCTGACGAAAGTATGCAGCCGCAAGCCCGCTCTGACTCAGGTGAGCGCATCAGCGGCGCCATGTCGGGCTCGCACCATTAGCGATGAGCATGCGCTCGTTGGTGCCGTCCACCTGAACCGCCGAAACGGACATAGACCATCCATTTATTCCGAACGACTCCTTAGTGAAGGCGATTGTGCTCCCATCCGGCGACCATGTAGGCTCCGAGACGGAGGAACGTCCCTTCGGGCCACGAGCGATCAGTCGTATTTCGGTGGCGCCGGGCTCTAACACTCCGATGGCGGTGTCGCAGCTCCCCCCCCCCTCCTCATCCAAGTCGCAGTTGTTCTCGATAACCATGACGGCGATGCTACGACCGTCGGGCGACCAGGCCGGGCCACTGAACCCGCGACCATTACCCGCCGAAATGAGTGATGTCAGGCCTGTGCCATCCACGTTGACGCGATCGATGCCCCCCCGGTTATTGTCGAATGCGATGCGCAATCCGTCAGGCGACCACGTTGGATTCCACCCCGCTGTGAGCCGGAGCGGCGGCTTGCCATCGGCGTCGGCGCTCATCACGTAGATGCCGAATCCCATTGGCTCCAGCTTGGCCACGGCGAGCTGTCGGCCATCGGGTGACCATGTTGGATGAAAATAGTTCCCATCGGTCGTGCGCGGGGTCAACTCGCCGCCCGCCCTGATGATGTGAATGTCGAAACGGTTTTGAGCGAACCGCACGAAGGCGACGCGAGATCCGTCGGGAGACCACTCAGGATTCCTAACGTGAGTATCTCCGCTCATGCTCTGCGTGATCTGCACCGGCTTCGGATTATCGACGGCAGAGCGAAAGAGGTTGCCCGGCCCCCCGGCGAAGATGATGACCGATTGGGCAGCTTCGGGGTCATCGCAGCCCCACGCGATGGACGCACAGGCTCGGGCGTCAAAGACAACCTCGGTGCCTTGCGACCGCGCCCTCACTTGCTGTGGGCCACGCGATCCTAGGGTCCATGCGCCGGATGTGGCGATCCCCGCGGCGCTCGTCGTCGCGGTTCCGCCGGCAATCGTGCCGCCACCGGCCACGATGTCGAACCTGACCGGAACCCCCGCTATCGGGTTGAGAAAGGAATCCGTGAGTTTGACCGACAGGGGCTTTGCCAGCGCCAGGCCGGCAAGGCCGAACTGATTATTTCCTTCGACCGGCGCGATTCGGGAGGCCGGGGGCTCGAAAATATCTGTACATGCCGCCGCCGCCAGCGTCAGCACGGAAGCCAATCGCCGCGCGACCTGGCGCTGTCGCACGAATTCGAGCACCGCGAACAGGCGCGGCAACCTGGAATCTTGAGCGGTCATGGATCTTCCTCTGGAAGGGCGTTTTTGAGTGTGCGCGTTCCCGGGGGTAGCGTCTCCCTGCTTCACATCACACCGGGTTCATGTAAAAGGGCCATCCAGAGCGGGGGCCGGCGCGCGCCGCGTTCCCTAGAAGCGGTACCGCAGCGCGAGCTGGAGCTGGAAGGCGGACTCGGCCTGGACAGTCGTCCAATCCGGCCGCGTTGCGTCAAAGCGGAAAATGGGCTGGGTCGCTCCCGCTGCTCCTGTTGTCTGCCCGACGTGCTCGAGGATCCGCGGATCCGCTACGCGATAGCGCCCCCACCGCCCGCTCAACAGGTTGAGCACGTTGGAAACCTCGAGCTGCGCCTCTACCGCGCGGGTACCGACCGGGACCGTGTGGCGCACTGACGCGATCGTCGTATGCGACCACGGCTCGCGGCAGCTGTTGCGCTCGAGGATGCGTCCTCGCTGTATTCTGAGGCAGGGCGTGCGCTCGATACGTTGCTCGAACGCATCCGCCTGCTGCTCCACGGTGACCGTACCGGTGGACGCACCCGGCCCAGCAGCCGGCACGGAAAATGGCAAGAACAGCATCTCCGCTGGATCGCGCGCGTCGCGGGGAACGTAGATAGGATCGTTCGCGTTCGACCCGTCGGCATTGAGGTCCCCCCGGCGGTTTACGCCCGTCGCGAGGTAGGTGAAGGGTCCGCCCGATTCGCCTACGTAATAAAATGCGAACGTGGTAGCGCGGCGCAGCCAGGGCGCGGCGTACGCGAGCGCCGCAGTTGCGCGGTGCGGTATGTCGTTCAGGGAAATACCGCGAGCTGCGTCCTCGTGGCGGCCTGACGTGGCGCGCGCGTCGGCCCACAGGATGATCCCCGGGCTGTTGACGCGGCTCGGTGACTGCACGTCCCGCACGCGCGAATGCGTGTACGACACGCTCCCCCCCACCCCACCCGCCAACCGCCTTTCCACGCGCGCCGAAAGCTGCTGCGAGTAATTCCGCCCGGTGTTTCTCAGATCTATCACCTCGGAGAAGCGGCCCGCGCGCAGCGCCGGCGCTGGAACGCCGTTCGCGCCGATGGTGCCGTACAATACCCGGCCGAAGCGATCTTCCGCCTGCGGGCCGCGCAGATTCAGGTTCACGAACATGAAATCCGAAAGACCGCGACTGACGAGAGCTTCACCGGTAGCCAGCAGTCCCCACGGCAGCTTACGGTCGTACGCAACGGACCCTCGCAGCGATTGCGCCATTCGCAGAGTCCGATCGAGCAGATCCACTTCCCCTGAGCGAGCGGTGAGCGGACTCGGGGATGAATGCCGGCGCGGGGCCGGCGTCGGTCGGTAAGGGCCCGCATCTGAGGGTTTCGATTCCGAGGCCGTAGCTCAAAATTGCTGGAACGAACCAGGCCAGCGGCGGGCGCCCGGTGAAGACGCCGATCCCGCCTCGGATACGGTCGCGGCCGTGGCCGAAGAGGTCCCAGCTGAATCCGAGGCGCGGAGAAATGTGCGCCCGGCTGCGAGGCATCTCGTCAGTGCGGCGCGCGAAGATCGAGTCTACCACGGGGTTGTACGGCGCACGCGAGTCGAGACGCATCACGTCGGCGCGAACGCCCGTCGTTATGGAAAGTCGATCGCCGGCGTGCCATTCATTTCCGACGTACAACGCGTACTGCCTTCCCTCCAATGGGGCGCTTGCGCCACTCAGATCCCTGCGCAGCTCGAACCGCTCGGCGCGTCCGGCCGCCAGGTCATCGAGGCTGGCGAACATCCAGGTACCGTATCTGCGCAGTGCGCCGCGCTGCACCCGAAAGCCCTCGCCCTGCGCGCCGAGCAGCAGCATGTGCCTGCCGCCCCACGGAAGGGTCAGCTCGTCGCGAATGCGGAACGACTGCGAGCGGGCGAACCTCCCCTGCGCCTGCTCGGGCGTCCCGGTGGTGATCGTAACGGCACCACCGCTCGCGCCCGGGACCAGGACGCGCACGAGCGGCTGCGCGACATCCGGCATGGGACCAGAGCGGTCAGTTGCCTGGGACATTACCAGTTCGTTGTGCCCGCCGCCCATGCGGGGCAGCGTAGTGTGGAGCTGGATGGAAGTGAGTAGCACCTGGGTCGCCGAGGCGGACTGATAGCTCGACAGGTAAAAAGTGTCGCGCGCGGCCCGTGAAAACTGATCGCTCTCCATGCGGCCGTAGCGCACGAATCCCATCGCACGGCTGTTCCAACCGGGGATCGTTGCGTCAATTCGAGCGAACAGATTTCTCAGCGGCGTGTCGTTTTTGACCGCGCCCGCCGACCCGGCTTCCAGGCCGTACCCGCGCATGATCTGCCCCATGCGATCGAGATCGGCCTCGCGTACCGGGACTGCCGGCGCCGCCGCAGAGGGCTGGCCGACGTACGGTCCCGGCGCAGGGGAAGTCAGGCGTTGGATTTCCGGCGCTATGAAAAAGTGCGCCCGGTCTCGCACGATTGGCCCGCCGGCGGAGAAGCCGTATTGGAGCCGGTCATATGGCAATGGCGGCGCGAGCTCGCCCCCACGCGCGAGCCGGTCGTTCCGCCAATAGGCGAACGCTGAGCCGTGAAAGTCGTTCGTGCCGGATTGCGTGACTGTGTTGACCAGAGCGCCCGCGAAATCCCCGTACCGGACGTCGTACGGCGCGATCAGCACCTGGAACTCCTTCACCGCGTCGAGGGGGATGGATTTGCCGACGCTGGCGGCCGCCGAAACGCTCCCGTTTACGAAGCGCTCGTCCGCGCCGTTGATGAGAAAGCTATTGAACCGAAGGTTCGCGCCCGCGGCGGACACGCCGCTCCGCTGCAATCCGACCTTTGTGGAGACCTGCGGCGCCAGCGCCACAAAATCATAGAAGTTGCGGTTCAGCGTGGGCAGTCGGTGGACCATCGCTTCCGGAATCACTGTAGTCGCGCCGCTTGCTGACGCCGACGCGTCACGCACGCGACCCGCGACTACCACAGTGTCGAGCGCGACCGGACGTGGCCGCAAAACGAATCGAACGCGCAGCGGTTCCCCGAGCGTGACATAGAGGGGCGCGCTCCGCTGAGGGACGAAGCCGATCTGCCGAATCTCGACAACATATGGGCCACCCACCTCGAGCCCCTGCGCGAGAAAGCGGCCGTGTCGAACGCGCGTGTCGAGGACAAATCCGGTGGCGGACGAGATAACGCGGACCCGCGCTCCATCGATGCTGGCGCCGTCCTCGGAGTCTACTGTTCCATGAATGGCGGCCGTGGTGATTCCCTGTGCGGACGCCTTTCGCGCGCCTATGGAAAGCGCGCCCCCCCAAACCGATATGCCCAACAGAATCGTTCGCAGCCAAACTGCACTCCGACGCATGGTGTGCAGGCGGAGTTCAGCCATTCGTCGGACCTCCCGTCTGCCCACGTTAGACCGACGGTATATGACTGTCAAGAAAAGTCGCGCGCCACGATTACCGGGTTCGCCCATGCTGTAGCACTTTGGTAGTACCAGCAAATTGTGGCGGCAGTAAAAAGGGGGCCGTCGACTGTCTAGGTCACTGCCCCTTATGGATTTTATGCGATGCGCCCGGAGGGGCTCGAACCCCCAACCTTCTGATCCGAAGTCAGATGCTCTATCCGTTGAGCTACGAGCGCTGATGCAATCTACTGCCGGCAGGGTGCCCGCAAATCAGGCCGGGCCTTATCGACCACCACTCTATCGTCCCGATTGGCAAGCGCCACGGCCACATTCTTTACGAAACCAGCAACCTTGGTCAGCCCTTCATAGTTGATGTACTGCGGTTCATCTGTGAGCTGATGGTAGTCCATATGATATCCGCGAGAAAAATATGTGATCGGAATTCCGTACCGCGCATACATGTAATGATCGCTCCGGCAATAGCGGTTAAGGGGATGCCGCGGCGTATCGAACGAGTAGTCGATCAGATACGGCTCACGGCTCCTCGCATTCACCGAATCGACGACATTCCCCAGGTCGGTCGAAAGCCGCCTCGATCCGATCACCTGCAAATTCCGCGGGCCGCCCTTCGGTACATCCGCAGCCGAGCCCCGTCCAACCATGTCCATGTTGAGCTGCGCAACGATCGATTCACGCGGAATTGTAGGGTTCTCGGTGAACCAGGCGGAACCCAGTAACCCGGCCTCTTCGGCGGTGTGCCATACGAAAACGATAGATCGTCTCGGACGAGGCCCGGCAGCGAGCGACTCGGCGATTTCGAGCGCGGCCACAGAGCCGGAGCCGTCGTCGTCAGCACCATTGTAGATGGAATCTGCCCGCGCCGGCGAACGTTGGCGAAGGCTATCGAGAATCACCGCGATACGTGCGATTTGCTCGGGCTTCGGCACTGCTGCTGCCGTCTGCGCGCCCTCCGGCCGCATGACGCGGTTATAGGCGCGGAGAGAATCATGATCAACGGGCCGCGTCGCTGTCCCGAGGTGATCGTTGTGTGCGCCGACAGCAACGAATTCGTTGCGCAATCGCGGGTCAGACCCGCGAAGTATCGCAATGACGTTTCGCGCGGGCGCCTGCGCCGGCAGGTCGGTGAATCCCACTCGCGCCTGAACCTTTGACCCGATCTGTCCAACCCGCATATTCTCCAGCGGAGCGCGCATCAGCTGCGCAGCGGCAGCCCGCGACACAAGGAGCCCCACTGGATTCGAATCGGCCGTGGTATTGATGACTCCGACGCCTCGCCCTCTCAGGCTCGTTGCAGTTGCCGGTGTGACGTAGTCGAGAGCAGCGATGGCAATCGCCGCAGCGCCCGGGAACTGCCGCACCGCAACCGTGGCCGAGGCGGCATAGACACCGCTCGGCCGGCTGTTCACGTCAAGCGGCGCGTCCAGCACGACAATGCGTCCCGCAGCGTCACTGGCGGAAATCACAGCAACGGTATCGCCGGCGCGCCCGCCGTAAATCGCCACGGCGCTGTCCACGGCGAGACGGGCGCCAAGCCGCAAGGTGAGAGTCGGTCTGATTGGAGCAAACCCGGTGAACAGACCCAGCGCCATCCCCCCAGCCCTGATGAACGATGCCGAATCGGCGGACCGTCGAACGAGCGGCAATGTCTGGAACCACGTCCCATTTTCCCCACCGGGCTCCAGGCCGAGCCTTGCTGACTCCGACGCGAGATATTGCGTCATCATAAAATTGCCACGGGTAGCCGATTGTCGGCCGAGCATCGAGTCGTCGGCCACGATAAAGATGCGGGCGCGGACATCGGCGGTCGTGATGTCTTTTGTCGTGCGGACAGGTAAGGCGGGGCCGGGCAGGGGACGGCTTGACGGTGCGCAGGAGATTGCCCCGGATGACAACGCCGTGATCGCGAGGACGATGAACCGCCTCCGTAACTGCAGCGACGCCGTGCTCGCCCGTGATTCGCAACGCGGTGGCTTGCCCGTTGATGTAGATGATGTCGGCGCTGTACACCGCGCACTGCCTGCTGTCATTTGTCTTTCCTGGATTGTTTTTTTCTGGTGGTGCGCCGCTTCCGTCTCACAGGCAGGTGTGGTGCCAGCACGGCGTCGACGTCGGCCGGATCTATCTGAAGGTACGAGTTTTCGCGCCGGCGCAGCAGGCGATAGAGCGAGATAAGCCATGCATTCGGCGTATTCCAGCGTTAGAATTCCGAGTTGTTCGAGGGGACTTTGTACAGCCGGTAGCCGCTGCCCGGTCATCGGCCGCTGGTACTAAAGTTCGTACCCGTTGCCGTGCACGCCAACTGACCCTGCCATGTCTTCGCAACTGTCTTTCGCAGTCCCGGTCCTCGCACCTTTCTTCCTGTTTCTCGCAACCTCGACCGCTGCCGCGCAACACGCCGAGCACACCATCCCTGGCGCTTCGCAACCGACTGCTGCGGCGCAGGGTCCCGGCAAGGGTGGCGCAATGCCGCTGTATCGCGACGCACTCGGACCTTTCACTCGCAGTGCCGGAACGGTCACGCGTGACGCTCAGTCGTATTTCGATCAGGGAATGCAGCTCATGTACGCGTTTGCGCAGGGCGAAGCAGTACGCTCCTTTAATGAAGCCGGCCGTCGCGATTCGACCTGCGCCTCATGCTTCTGGGGCGAGGCCTGGGCCCGTGGCGCGTACCTGAATGCGCCAATGGATTCAACGGGTGGCGCTGCTGCCTACTCCGCGGCGCGACGGGCAAAGGCGCTCGTGACTGCAAACACGAGAGCTGTGGATCGTGCAATGATTGACGCGATGGCCATCCGTTACGCCCCGGACTTTCGCCGTTCGGAGCGCGCGCGGATGGATTCCACCTACTCCGACGCGATGGCGCGTGTACACGCGAAGTTCCCGCGCGACGACGACGTCGCTACGCTTTATGCCGAGTCGCTGATGCTGCTCGAGCCGCGGCGCGGTGTGTGGAGTCTCGAAAAACCGTCGATCAAGCGGATTCATCAGGTTCTCGAAGGCGTGCTGTCCCGCAATCGCGCTCATCCCGGAGCGTGTCACCTCTATGTTCACGCGACTGAAACCACCCCTCATGCCGGCCGCGCTGAATCATGCGCCGAGTTGCTCGGTAGCAGCATTCCTGGTGCGAGCCACATCAATCATATGCCGTCCCATACGTTTAACCGCATTGGCCGGTGGGGCGATGCCGTGCGGGCAAACGTGGCTGCATTTCATTCCGACCAGCGCTCAGCGACCGGCGGCGGATTCGCGATCTATCCGGCGCACAACCTCCATATGCTGCTCTTCTCGGCGTCGATGGATGGCCAGGGTGCGGTAGCTGAGCAGGCCGCTCGTGACTTTGCGAAGCTGGTGCCGGGCGGTGTTTTCTATCGGGCGTTGGTATTGCTGCGGTTCGGCCGGTTCGACGAAATACTGGAGCTCGAGACGCCGCCGACTGACCCGCTTCAGCGCGGGCTCTGGGAGTTCGCGCGGGGATATGCCCACCTGCGGGTGGGGGATGCTGATAATGCGCGCGCGTACCTCGAGCGCGTCGAGCGCACCGGCCGCACCACGCCTGACTCAGTGTCGTTTCGCGGACACACTGCGTCATCGATACTCGGCATTGCGGGCGGCATTCTGCGTGGGGAGTTGGTGCGGAAGCAGGGCAAGCTGGACGAAGCAATTCCATTGTTCGAGCGCGCGGTTTTACTCGAACAAAAACTCCGCTACGATGAACCCGAGCCGCTCAATTTTTCCGCTAGTGACTGGCTCGGCGCTGCACTGCTCGAGAGAGGACGGCCAGTGGACGCCGAGCGGGTCTATCGCGCCGCGCTCGATCACCGGCCGCGGAACGGATGGAGCCTGATAGGATTGGAACAGGCATTGTCAAAACAGGGCCGGGTTGCAGATGCCGCCGAGGTTCATCGTCAGTTCGCTGCGGCCTGGGCCCGGTCGGACACCTGGCTCAGGGCATCGCGGTTCTAGCGGTTTTAGCAACCCCTTTGCCTCCCCGCGTATTTTGGCTCAATGATTGCCTGAGGGGCGGACTACTGGTTCAAACTTTCTCAAAGGAGTGACCCGATGGTGAATCGACTCAAGCTTGCTATCGTTCTTTCTCTCGTCATGTCACTTGCGTCGACGGCGGGAGCTCAGACTACCGCGGACAGTGCCATGAACGCTGGCGCAGTCCCGGTGCAGGTACCGGTTGAAGAGGCCGATACCGATTTTCCATGGGGCCTGCTCGGGCTGCTCGGCCTCGCTGGCCTCATGGGACGCAAGCGGGAAGACAAGACAGTTTATGTGGACCCGGCTACGACAACACGTCCCCGGACGCCGTGACGCACAGGTTCAAGAAAGAGTGTTGAATCTGTAGTCTTTTATTTGGTCCTTCGATTTCGGTACTGCTCGAACGGCGTCGCGTGGTTTCCGCGGCGCCGTTCTGCACATGCAGCCCGCCGTACGTACCAGGTGGTTCGCACTAATCGCCTGTCTTTGAATGCGGGTCAGCGACCGCCTTGGATTGCGGCGAGTGACGCTGGCGCAGGAAAATCGAAAGCAACGTGAGTGCGGCTACCGACAGGAACTCGCTTTGCCAGTTCTGCAGCGATTCGAACCAGAAGCGCGACTTTCCCATGTAGGCAATCGTTGAAACGGCTGAACCGCCGTGGCTCATCTCCTCTGAGCTGTATTCACGAGCGCCGCCATGAGCGTGAAGGAGGAACGACATTGCAAACAGAGCCAGCAGCGCGAGGGTTAAAGAATGCTCGTAGATCCGCAGCACTACGCCGCCGCGGCGCACGGGCCATGGCGAATCGCTTCTTATTTGCTCCCGGGGATCGATGTCCAGCTCTGGTTCGCCTTCCAGCTTCCGCGAGTCCGGCGAGCCTATCTGATACAGATACGCGGAGAGGAATACAAAGGCCGCCATCTGCAGAAATTCCGATTCCCAATTCTCGAAGACGGCCTCGATGAAGTGTCCCGAGCCCAGGTAGCCCACAAGTGCGATCGCTGGTTGTCCATGCTGCAAAGCATTGTCGTTGTAGTCGGCATGACCGACTGCAATCTGCCCGAGCAGCGAGAGAATGAAGAGAGCAAGCATTGCCAGGGATAAGCCGTGACGCTTCATCCAGCCGGCAGCTTCAGGTGATCGTTTCTCGCCGTCTCTGCCGAGGGTGGTTTGCCGATCCTCAGCGCTGTGAAGAGTTGTCATGGGACGACCTATATACTCGCCCTGGCGTGGGCGGTCAATCGCGAAACTGCCTGGAAATCCTGAAGGCACAGCGCATACAAATCGCTCGATCGATTGTCAGGCGCCGGCGGGTGGGGCCTCAGCGCGTACGGTTTGCGAACGGGGTTGCGCGCCCTGAGTAACGCGCGTTGCGTCTTGCTGCGATATCTGCCTGCCGCTTTGTCCGCCGCGTCTGCTTCCAGCCGCCTTGCCAATCTCAATCCGGCGCGGCTGGGGTAAGGCGGCTTTGGGGATGCGGATGGAGAGGATGCCGTTGTTGGCTTCGGCTTCGATCTTGGACTCGTCGAGCCCTTGCGGAAGCTGGAAAGATCGGGTGAACGACCCGTAGCTTCTCTCGACGAGATGGTAGCGACTGTCCTCACCCTCTGTCCGTTCTCCCCTCTTCTCGCCGCGGACAGTCATTACATTTTGTTTTCCGCTGTTATCTCGACGTCATCGGGACGGATGCCGGGCAGCTCGATCTCCAGTCTCAATTCACTGGCCGATTCGGATACGTCTACCGCTGGACTCCAGTTGGTAACGCCGTCACCCCGTGCAAAGGTGACTTCGAACAGTCTGTCGATTTCCCGGCGGAGACCAAACATGGGTGCGGAAAGGCTCGCTCTGTAAAGCATCTATCTTCCTCCTGGTTGAATATGCTGTTGGTGAGCCGGGTGCTGGAAAAGCAACGGGCGTTCCAGGAGATTCTGCCAGTGTGACCGGATGACGGTGGTGCGTTGCACATCCGCCTGTCAATCGGACAAACTGGACTTGTTAAAATGACAGAAGTAGTACGCTTGTGCCGTGCACAAACGCGTGGTTCTGCACGATATGATACAAATAAACGGCGGCCAGATCGTAAGATTCCGGCCGCCGCTTGTAGAATGAAAGTTCAGTTTTGGAGCCGCCAGAGCGGAAAACAACCAAATGGCGGGCGAATCAGGGAGGGCAATGGGACCCTGCTAATGCCGGCTGATCAATACGCGCTGGCGCCCCCGCCGGAAGGAAGAACGTGACGGTCAGTGTTCCCTCGACATCTCCCTCGTTTTCCAAGGTGCCGATCTCTCCACCTTTCTCGAAGTATACGCCCCCTGCCTCATAAACTCTGGTCGTGCAACCCCCGTGGCCATCACCGTGATAGAACGTGAGCGCGCCGGTCTTGACCACAATGACGACAGGACCCGGATGGGAGTGCCATCCTGACGTCCCCCCAGGAACCACGACAACATTTGATACTAAGACATCCGAATTGCTCGTTGACCTGAGCCGAGCGTTGTATCCGTCGGCTTGCGAGAAGACGTCGAAGATTCCGGCGTTTCCGCGAGCCACTGTTGTTGAGGTGAAGCCCAATGCGGCTGTAGTTCTCGGGCCGTCAGCCGGTGGCCGGGTGGTCTCTAGTGGAGTTGTTGATTCCCCGCAGCCAAGCAGTAAAGCCGTCGCAGTGAGCCCCGTCAGTGTGATTCTGAAGCAGTGCATCATACACCTCCTGAGAGAGAGTTACCGATGCCCGAGCGGTGGGAAGGAGAGCCGAGCCCGGCCGTTCTCAGATTCGGTTGGCGTCAAACGCGGGCGTCAGCGAGAATCCAGGCAGTCGTGCTGCTCAGGGGCCGTTCCATGCGAAGCGACCTATAGTACGACGCAATGGTGGCCGCGGCAAGCACTTTTCGGTTGCGTGTCAAGCGCCATTAGAAATGTCCCCGTTCTTACGCCATTAGAAATGTCCCCTTCTGTAAGGGGTTAAGAGAAAGAGTTCTCATTCGTCTTGTTCCGCGGTTTGTATCGGCGCTGCCCGGCTTGTCCGGGCGAGCTCTACCCACCGGCGATGCGTTGCTC
>JBBJNV010000028.1 GCA_037721215.1 Gemmatimonadaceae bacterium | reverse complement strand
GGGTGGCTGACGGGGATTGAACCCGCAACCCCCGGTGCCACAGACCGGTGCTCTAACCAATTGAGCTACAGCCACCATGTGCCCTGCATCTTAACCGCAACGTGAGAGTGAATCAACAACCGCAGACCGCAGCCCCTTACTTGGCTCGGTCCATGTACTCCCCGGTGTTCGGATTGACGCGCACCTTCTCACCGGTTTTCACGAATTCCGGAACGTTGATTGTCACTCCGTTCTCCAGCTTCGCGGGCTTGGACGATGCGTTCTTCGTCGCAGTCTTCATCACTCCGGCGGTGTCGACAATCTCCAGCACCATCGAATTCGGGAGCTGAATGCCAATCGGCCGGCCATTGTAGTACTCGGCTTGGATCTTCATGCCGGACTGCATCCATTGGGCATTGTCGCCGAGCGTCTCGGAGTCCATCTCGAGCTGGTCGTAGTTCTCCGTGTTCATGAAGTGAAACGTATCTCCACCCTGATACAGAAATTCCAGATCGTGAGTCTCCATCGCGGCGCGCTCAACAGTGTCCGCGGCACGAAAGCGGTGCTCGAAGTTGGAACCGCTGCGGAGATTTTTGAGCTTGGCCTGCACCATCGCGCGAAGGTTGCCCGGTGTGTGATGACGGAACTCGATCACCCGGCAGGGATCACCTTCGAAAACCAGGACCATACCTCTGCGAATCTGAGTAGCTGGGAATGCCATGAGCGCGGATCCAATTAATACCGCAGGCGCGCGCCATCTCCGGCAAGGCGGGAAATGCACGAGCTGCGTATCGGTGAGTCAATTCAGGCGTAGCCCTCAAAATTAACCCCGCACCCGCAACCGGTAAACCTCTTCCACAACGGGCCGCAGCACCCGCCACACGTTGGCCGCCACGATCGCCTCGCCGCGAACATTGGGATGAACGCCGTCCGCCTGATTGAATCCGGCTTCTCCCGCTACTCCATCGAGAAGAAACGGCACGAGGGTCAAGCCATTGCGACGTGCCACCTCGACGTACGCGCGGCGAAACCTTGCAGTGTACGTCTGGCCCAGGTTGGGTGGTGCCTCCATCACCGCCAGCAGTATTCGGGCTGCAGGCTGTGCGCCTCTGATGCGCAAGACGATCGCCGACAGATTGGCCTCCAGCGAATCGGCGTTCAGCGCGCGCAACGCGTCGTTGCCGCCGGTCTCGAGCACGACGATATCCACCGGCCGCTGCATCGTCCACGAAATTCGCCGAAGCGCGCCGGCCGACGTTTCTCCCGAGAGCCCGGCGTTGATGGCTGTAATCGGCAGCGAGTCTGCGGCGGCATTTCGCGCGATGAGGTTTGGAAACGCCTGCCCGGGATCGAGCCCGTAACCCGCGGTGAGGCTCGTTCCAAAGAAGAGCACAGTAACTTTCCCCCGGGCTGCATCGACAGTGTCGGTGTTGCCCTCATCGCGCTGCTCTCCGGAACGTGCGACCTGCCCGGCCGCCTCGCGATTGTCATCGCTGGATTCGGACGGCGTCGCATCCACGTTTGTATCAGGCTGGCACGCCAGCACCGCAGCGGTCAAACAGACAATCAAGATCTTCATGCTCATTGCAAGAGAAGTTACACGGGAATATCGCAGCGGAGACCATCAGCTCGCGGTGCTTCGGAACGTTTCGTTCACGATACCACAGGGAGGATTCGTCGCGATCGTTGGGCCCTCAGGCAGCGGAAAGACGACGCTTCTCGGCCTGCTGGCAGGTCTTGATACTCCCACGCGAGGCAAGGTGATCCTCGACGGCCACGACCTTGGGGCAATGTCGGAGAACGAACGAGCCCGCCTCCGCGGTGAGAAGGTGGGGTTTGTTTTCCAGAGCTTTCAGCTGATACCGACGCTCACCGCCCGCGAGAACGTGCAGGTTCCACTCGAGTTGCAAGGCGTCGACGGCGCAGCTGCCCGGGCCAACGAGCTGCTTGACAGGGTGGGACTGAAAGATCGCGGTCACCATTTTCCCATGCAGCTCTCAGGCGGTGAACAACAGCGCGTGGCCATCGCGCGCGCCTTTGCAAACTCCCCGCGCATTCTGTTTGCCGATGAGCCCACCGGAAACCTCGACGCCGCAACCGGCATACGCGTTTTCGATCTTCTGGAGGCGCTGAACCGCGAAGGTGGATCGACGATCGTCCTCGTCACCCATGACGCGGTTCTCGCCGAGCGCGCGGCCCGTACGATCCGGCTCGCCGATGGCGCTGTCATTTCCGACTCGGCAACCGAGGCCGCTGCGTGACCACCAGCGGCCGCGCATCGTTCCGCCACATTGCCAGCCTCACCTGGCGCGAGAGCCGCTCCGCACGACGGCGCCTGCTGTTGTACATGTCGGCTATCTCGCTGGGCGTCGCGGCACTCGTCGCAATCGATTCATTCGCAGGCAACGTCACCCGCTCCATCAGCGAGCAATCCAGAGCACTGCTCGGCGGCGATCTCTCGTTCGGATCACGCCGCCCGTTCAGCCCCGCTCAGAAAAAGCTTCTCGACTCGCTCGCGACCACACAGCGCGTCACTTATGCCAGAGTGACCACGTTTCCGTCGATGGCGCTCGTTCCGCGCTCCGGCGCAACGCGTCTGGTACAGGTTCGCGCGGTCAGCTCGAATTATCCGTTTTACGGAGTTATCACCACCGAACCGGCGGGCCGCTGGAAATCACTTGGACAGGGCGCTCACGCGCTCGTCGATCCGTCGCTGCTCATCGCGCTGAATGCCACGCTCGGTGATACCATCACCCTGGGCTTTGGCAGATTCGCAATTGCGGGAGTATTGAAAGACGTTCCTGGTACCCCGGGGGTAGCCGAACTTATCGGACCCCGTGTGTTCATCCCCGAGCGGTATGTCGCAGAGACGCAGCTGCTGACATTCGGCAGCACCGCCGATTACTCGGTGCTGGGACGACTGCCTGCCGGAACGAACCCAGTTAGCGCCATCCGCCCGTTGCGCGAGTCGTTCGAAAAAGCCCAGGTGCGGGTCCGCACTGTGACCCAGAGCGAAGAGAACACCACCGATGCCATTCAGCAGTTATCGCGCTTCATCGGCATCGTCGGCCTTGTTGCGCTGCTGCTCGGTGGCGTTGGCGTGGCGAGTGGCGTTCGGGCATTCGTATCGCGGAAGATCGACACGGTTGCCATACTGCGTTGCATCGGGGCGTCGAGCGGTCAGGTGCTGGGGATGTACGTTGCGCAGGCAGCGGCAATGGGCATCGTCGGCGCCTGCGCGGGGGCCGCACTTGGAGTGGCGATTCAGTTCGGGCTGCCGTCGGTATTCGGGGAGTTTCTTCCTGTCGATGTCGTCGTACATGTAGAGCCCGGCGCAATACTCACCGGTGTGATCATTGGCGGCTGGATCGCCTTGATCTTCTCACTGAGGCCGCTGCTGGCACTCCGGAACGTGTCGCCGCTTCAGACACTCAGGCGAGATGCGGATTCCGAGATTCTGCGATTGCGCTGGAACGACTGGCCGCGGCTGGCCGTCGATGTCGCGCTCGCTGCCAGCGTCGTTGCAATCGCCCTGCTCCGCGCGGGTGACATCGAGCAGGGGCTGTGGATCAGTGCAGCGACATTTGGTGTGATCGCAGTTCTCACGCTGAGTGCAATGCTTCTGTCGTATGCAGCCCGTAAGTCGATTCGCCCGCGCTGGCCGTATGTGCTGCGGCAGGGGGTCGCCAATCTCTACCGGCCCGCCAATCAGACGAGATCCGTGGTTCTGTCACTCGGCTTCGGCGCTTTCCTGATAACGACCTTGTATCTCGTTCAGAGCAATCTGCTGCGCCAGGTGGATCTCAATATTGAAGGGTCGAACGCGAACCTCGTCTTCTTCGATATTCAGGAGGATCAGGCGGCGCGTGTGGATTCGCTGGTACGCGCACGCGGTCAGGTGCTGCAGACTGCCCCTGTCGTGACTATGAGAATTGCCGCGATCAATGGCCGTACTGTTGAACAGATTGTCGCCGCGAGCGTGGCGAGCAGACGCGGCGACTCGGCACTGCGTGCCCGCGGTGATGTCGCAGCGGACGATGCATCCGATTCCTCCACTGATCCTCAGCCGAGCCGGGATGTGGACCGCGCGCGGCAAACCTCCCGGCCGCCGGCAGGGGCGACGACAACACAGCGGCGGCCGTCCGGGCGCCCTTCCTGGGCATTGCGTCGCGAATACCGGTCTACCTACAGGGATACCGTTACGTCGGGAGAGAAGATTGTCGACGGAAAATGGTTCGCGGCCGCCTCGCTGCGTACCGGGGCCGATACCGGCGAGGTATCGTTCGAAAAGGATGTTGCCGATGAGCTCAGGATCAGGGTCGGCGACGTGATTATGTGGGACGTGCAGGGAGTGGGAATTCCGTCACGGGTCACGAGCCTGCGCGAAGTGACCTGGGCGCGCTTCGAGCCAAATTTCTTTGCCGTCTTTTCGCCGCCTTCCCTCGAAGCTGCGCCAAAACAGTTTGTGCTGCTGGCGAACGTCCCGGGTAAGACCGTCGTGGCGGGTCTTCAGCGCGATATTGTTTCGCGATTCCCGAATGTGTCGAGCCTCGATCTTTCGTTAATCAGGGAGACAGTCGCACGAATTGTCAGCAAGGTGTCGACTGCAATCCGGTTCATGGCATTGTTCAGTCTTGCGATCGGAATCCCGGTATTGTTCAGCGCGGTAGCGGCCACACGGAGGGATCGCATCAGAGAGTCAGTGCTTCTCAAGACGCTCGGCGCTACTCGCGGGCAGATCATGCGGATTCTGCTTGCTGAGTACGTATTGCTGGGACTTCTTGGCAGCTTGACCGGGCTGTTGCTCGCTATTGGCGGCGGCTGGGCGCTGACGCACTTTGTTTTCGGCAACACATTTTCCCCGGCCCTGGGGCCCGCTCTGGCGATTGCCGGGTCGATGCTCGGCCTGACCGCTGCCATCGGCCTGCTCGCGGGCCGTGACGTGTTCCGGGAAACGCCAATGACCGCGTTGCGCGAGAGCTGATGCCATGGGGCTTGCGTGGAACGATTCTTCCTGTGTGCATACTATCATAGGGCCGGGTATTTCTTGCGGGACTGCAGTCCGGCTGCTATCAATTGCCCGTGGTAGCCGAACCCGTCGGACTACCCCCGGCATCCGACCTCTTTCCCCACTCCTTATGATGGCCAGAATCAGTCGATTGTCTGTATCCCGCAGGATCACGATCGCGTTCCTTCTCGTGAGCGCGGCCTGTAAGGATGGCACCGCTCCCCCCGCCGCGGCGTCAATCAATGCGACGGAGGCAAACGCACCGACCGCCACGGCGGGAATCGTGCTCGTTGCGGCACCCTCATTCGTGGTCAAGGATGCGAGCGGGAATATTCTGGGCGGGGTGCCGGTCACCATCACGGTGACGTCGGGCGGCGGTACGCTCACGAACGCGCCAACGCAGACGGTCGCCGGAGCGCCTACGCCAATCGGAACGTTCATACCTGGGAAGGTAGCGGGCCCCAACACGATCACCATCACAGTGGGGAATCTTGCCCCGATTGTCATAACGATTATCGGAACGGCGGGAGCCCCAGCTTCGATCGCCGTTCTCTCCGGCGACAATCAGCTCGCGCTCGCCGGTACAATCCCTCCGGCCGACATACGGGTGCAGGTGCGCGATCAATTCGGGAACGGTGTTCCTAACACTCCGGTGATTTTTACGGTGGGCAACGGAAGCGGAACGGTGTCGAGTGCGCCGGTCAACACCGATGGCACCGGCGTTGCGACTTCTCCCCCGTGGCAGCTCGGCCGGAGCGCCGTGCCTCAGATTCTGCAGGCCACCGCGGGCTCGCTGACGGTTGTCGTGACGGCGGCGGTGCTATCGAGCTATCACCCGGAAATTCGCTTCTTCGGGCCGACTCCCGCCGCAGCTGCGATGACGGCGTTCACCTCCGCTGCGGCGCGAATCAGGGCGAGCATCGTTGGAGATATTCCTGACTTCAACAACTTTATCGCTACCCCGCAAGATGTCAGTGCGTGCGGCCCGACAGGAGTAGTGCTCAACGAACCCATAGATGATGTAATCATCTACGCCACTGTGGTTCCCATCGATGGTCCCGGCAGGATACTCGCAAGCGCGGGTTCGTGTTTATCACGACCCGGATCGCTCCATACCATTATCGGAACCATGCGATTCGATGCCGACGACATCAACGGGCTGGCAACTTCGGGGCGGCTGGATGATACGGTTCTCCACGAGATGCTGCACGTTGTTGGCATCAACAGATTCAAGTGGGAGCCCAAGGGCCTCATTGCCGGCGCAGGCACGCCTGAAACGCGATACACCGGCGTGCTGGGCGTTGCTGCATGCGTTACCCTGGGGGGGGCGGCGGTTTGTCCGGGAAGTGTTCCACTGGAGAATACGGGTGGGCCGGGCACGGCTGACAGCCACTGGCGCGAGACAGTTTTCGATTCAGAGCTGATGACTGGCTTCATCGAAGGCCTTGTGGGAGGAGTCAGAATCCCGAACCAGTACAGCCTGATGACGATTCAGGCGCTCGCCGATCTCGGTTACACGGTGAATCCCGCTGCCGCAGATCCGTACACGGTTCCCACCCCTGTTGCCGCACCTCTTCGCCAATCTGCCAGCAGCGACGCTACACAGGCGTGGGAAGTTCTGCTTCCGCCGCGCCTGGAAGTCACGCCTACCGGCGGCATCCGCACTTTGCGGGTTCAGTGAGCGGCACGGAAGCAACTAACGTGAACAGCCTGGAGAATATCATGAAGTTCGCAAAGCGAAGGACTGTGCTGACGGCAATAATCATTGGCTACGCCGGCGGCATCGCCGGCTGCTCGGGTGGAGGCGACGACGCTGCAGTGGATACCGGTGCTGCGGCGATTGACACCGGTGCCGCAGGCATGAATACACCCACGGACACAGCGGCTCCCGCAGTGATGCCGCAAACGGTGCCGCCAGCGGCCGACACTGCCCCCTCGCAGAGCGCAGTCAGGCGGAACCTGCCTCCCGTCGCCGGAGAAACCGCCAAGCGGCCAGCGACTGATTCAAGGGAGCGCGACAGCGTGACGGCCCCTGTACTTGAAATCGGGGAAGACGGAAAGGTCAGGCCTATCAAGCGATAGTCTGCGCAGTACAGAGAACAAGAAGAAGGGCCAGCCGCGAATCGTAGCTGGCCCTTCTCCGTTTCCTCGAGGTGGCGCTGATACCTGAGCCGCAGCAGCGCCCTGCTATGCCGCCCGCGGCAGCGCTACTGCGCGCGAAGAATGTAGAACGTCGCTCCGGTAAAGCTCGCCGCCGTCACGGCATCGAGATTCAGGAACCGAAAGCTCCGCGCGGGCGCGCCAGCAGCTCTCACAAACCGGAAATAATTGCCGGAGGCAGATCGCGCCTTGAGTGGTGGCGACACGTACGAACCACCGGCAATCTGATTCACAAGGAGCGGATACGTTCCTGAGTTCAGCGCCGCAACGTTGCTCCTCATGTTGTAGGTCTTGTAAGTGTATTTGACGGCGAGATTGGGGATCCCCAGGTCGTCGGCGTAGTTGGCAACCATCCAGCCCGCGACAAGGGTGTCGAACGGTACGCCGCCGCCGATGCGCTTGAGCAGGTTCGACACGCCCGTGTCGGGGGAAACTGCAAGCGCCTTCGTAAAGGCCTTGATGTCGCCGCCAGGTGCATAATGGTCGGCCGTGTGCCTGAGGAAGGCCCAGGCCGCTCCGCGGGCCGCGAGTGAGCTGTCAGCAAGCGAGCTCGTTGGCGCATTCGGCCCCGGATTCTGCAGGTAGAGCCGGAACCGCGCAAAATTCTGGAAGAAGTAAGCGTTGTAGTCATTGCGATTGCTCACCAATCGTGTGAAATCGGCATTCTCCGCCTCTCCAATCTGCTTCAGCGCCCTGCCCGTCGCATCTTCAGCAAAGTGGGCCATTGCCTCGTCGAGCCACACGGATTCAAAGTCATCGACGACCACGGGTGTCCGGATTCGCTCCGACGCATTGATCATGTGCTGGAACTCGTGCGCGATGGTGCCACGGGTCCCCTGCCTAACGTCAATGGTCTTGCGAACGTTTCCGTTGACGGAGCCATCCGGATCGGGCGCCAGCACGTAGAAAACTTCGCCGACGTTGCTTTGCGCACATGAGTTCTGACCGCTCGCCGGAAAGAGATCGCCGGCGAAGAAAAACCCTCCAACGAAACCGCCGGGGTTACCCATCGGAGTGAGTTTGTTGACCTCCGGCGTGTAGAGGATGATAACCCGGCCATTGTTGTCCAGGTCGAGCGGCGTGCCGAAGTACGAAACATCGGTGGGGTAGATCAGATTGTCGAACTCATCACCGATAGCCTGGAAGTCCGCGGCAGTGAAGCCTCCACCGGGAGATGCATCGTCCGTGTAGATGATCGCGCGGGTGCTGATGTACTGCACAGTCGCTGTGATGCTCGTGAACTTGGAACATGACTGCGGAACCTTGAACGGCGTCTTCTCTCCAACAACGGGTATCGCAGCCAACTGCGAGTACCTGAGTGCATTGCTTGCCGTTCGCTCACGAAATGCGCGCTGGCCACCGGGCAGATCAAGCACCTGACGCTCCATCCGTCTGATTTTCTGCTCGAACGTCACCTGCAGTGCCCCCCCGAACGATGGCTCGGCGGCCGTCAGCGACGAGCGGATCATGGCAGGCGTCGCCAGGAAATTGCTCGAAGGTACGGTCTCTCCTTCGTCAGACTTGATGATGTAATCCGCGACAATATCAGGAAGCGCGTTCGCATTTGCAGCTATGACCACGTGGTCGGATGCCGCTGCGGTCGAGGATATCTTGATGCAACCTCTGGTCTGCGCAGAGCTCAGGACGCGAACGCCACCAGGAGCAAGGTCGACCACCGTCGGGCCACCCAAGCAGGACTGTGCTGGTGCAATCACGATCACGGTCGCAGTGCCAACGATTCCATCGACCTTCCCCTGAATCGTCGCGGTACCGGCAGAGACCCCGCGTATCACCCCGGCCGCGGTCACGGTCGCGACGTTGGGGTTGAGACTGGTCCATTCAATGGTCTTGCCAGTCAGAGCGTTTCCGCTCTGGTCCTTCACGATTGCAGTCGCCTGGGCGGTCTCGTTTACAGAGATCTGCGTGGGCGCGAACGTGACGGCAACCGACGACGTAACCGGCGGACCGACTGATTTATCGCCACTGCAGGCGATAACGAGGAGCGCGGCACCCACTAAACGGAACTTGTGCATTTAGATACAACTCCTCATCGCATGGTTGAGTCGGGCATTCGCTAACGTATAGTACTACACATTAGACGTATCAAAGGTACACGCTGGGAGAACCGTTATCACTTCCCGTTAACTGCGTGGTCAAGCATTCCGCTGCGCACCTGCAAACGCGGGCCCGATATCGGCAAAAAATTCATGGACGTACCTGCTCAACCCGCCTCAAAGACGGCGAAAGACCAGCGGCAGGCGCGTGATTTTTGACTCGGTAATAGTCAGTCCGGTGTTCGTGATTGTGCCAGCAAGCTGGGGCGGGGCAATGCACACTTCGGTGTCCCGGCAGTCGAACGCTATTTCGACACGGCCACCCATGCGATGGTAGGTGAATGTGGCGCGCGCGAGCCTCATTGTCCCCTGATAGGAGTCATACACAGTACGGCGTTCACCGCTTCCGTTAACGTCAAACGCGATGGTGTCGGCATGAATGCGGTTGGCGGATTCGGCAATGGCCGAGTATGGTGCCGGGAGCGACCTTTCGGAGATGGATTCCAGGATGTAGATGTCTCCATCGAGCGGCGCCACCGCCGACTTGCACCCAAGCAGCATGATGGCCGCACTCATTCGTATACTCCTCAACTTCAACCCGCCGGATTTATGCATGAACCCTCGTGCTGTTGGTCCTTCGCAGTACGACGGTATGGTGCACCTGCGCATCGTTTACGTCAAGCGAGGGTGACTGTACGCCTGAACACCGCGTTGATCGCCACCCTGGCTGCACTGGCGTCGTCATCGTTCGCCGCTGCTCAGCCTCCAGCCCCATCGGCTGCGTCGCAGAATCCTTCGCCAATGGTGGAAGAAACACGGCCCCATGAGCGTCTTGCCCCGAGGGCGATCGAGGGAGATCGACGCTCATTCGTTGGGCCTGGGGGCAGGCGCGTCGAGCTTCTGGTGCGCAATAAAGCGCGAGTGCGCAAAACCGTCGATATTGTTGTTCACTTCCATGGCGCCGCGTGGGTCGCGGAACAGGCGGTTGCTGAACTTGACGAACATTCGGTCACGGTGGTCGTCAACCTTGGCGCCGGCTCGGGAGCTTACCATGCCGCCTTCGCCGATGGTACCGCATTCGAGTCACTTCTGGCCGGAGTTACCCGGGAGGTATCGGCGGCGATTGGGAAACCAACGCGGATCGAACGTGTAACGCTGGCAGGGTTTTCCGCTGGCCACGGGGCCGTGCGTGCAATCCTGCGCGAACCCCGCCACTTCGCAGCCGTCAGCGCAGTGTTGCTGCTCGATGGCATGCACACCTCGTACTTGCCCAGCGGCGCGATGCTTGCTGCCGGCGGCACATTGGATCCGACAAACCTCGTGGAGTTCGCTGACTTCGCCCGGGCCGCGCAGCGCGGTGAAAAGCGCTTCATGGTTACGCACTCGGAAATCTTTCCCGGCACTTTCGCCAGCACCACAGAGACGGCCAGCTGGCTGCTACGCGCGCTCGGTCTCCGTCGCAGGCCCGTCATCAAGTGGGGCCCCCGCGGGATGCAGCAGCTCAGCGAAGTCCGCTCGGGCCACTTCCAGCTGCTCGGCTACGCCGGCAACTCTGCTCCGGACCATGTCGACCACCTTCACGCGATGCCCGAGCTCCTTGCGCAGACGCTCAGAAAGTGATCTGACGACGGGCCCCGTCGATGCTTCGCTGCGCGGGTTGTCGACCTCGAGGCGGTTACTTCGTCCAGATCAGAATGCTGCCGCAGTTGTTCATTCCTTGCTGGAATTCCGGTGGAGTGCCGAGTCCCGGGTATATCTCGATACCCCCAACATCATCGGGGTCCACCCAGACGTCGATGTCCTCAGCGGTGAGGCCTCCGACGTTATGGCCGTCGAGGTAGATCGACGGCGAGCACCACTCGGCCATGTTGCCTCGAACGAGGATTTGCCTGTCCAGGGCGGTTGCGCCTGATGCAACCCTGACGCCCGACATGTTCCGAAATAGGTCCGACGTTACGATCGGACGCTGCCGCGAAATATCTTCAGCGGTAAGGTAGCGTCCGAGACCTGCGCGCCTTCGGTGCTGAAACCCGTTGCGATCACGGTCGTACACCCGACGGCTTGCCAGAATCTTGACTGTGTCCAGTACAGTCTTGAGCGTAGAGAGCGTCAGGTGGATTGGCGTGGCACTGGTTACAACGTCGACGCGGCGACGCTCAGGGTAGTAGCCGACCGCGCGCACCTCGAGCATCCGTGTGCCGCCAGGCGCTTGCACGATCGTCCATTCTCCGCGCTCATTGGTCCGGGCTTCAGGGCCGTCGGTAAGGCTGACCTGCGCACCCGCCAGCGGTTTTCCCCCCGCAGTAGCCACCACTGTGCCACTCAGGCGTCCATTGCCCCGGCGCACGGTGCGGCTCGGACCTGCAACTGCATTCTCCCCAGAAGTGACCCCAGCGACAGGCGCGTTCGTAGTAGTAACGAGCCCAGCGGCAAAGGCCGCCCCCGCCGCCCCAATGTAGAGGTCATGCCGCAGCAACCCCTCGGCTGGAACCTGAACCTCGATTACGGCCGTGCTGTCAGCTCCACGGTTGGCTACAAGCTCTATCGTTCCGTCACTTGGCAAGTTGCACATGGCGAACCAGCCGTTGGTTCCAGTCGTTGCAACCAGAGATGGAATACGCCGGGCGAGTCCGTCTCGCCTGAAGGAGAGCTCGAGCCACTCTCCCTTTACCCTGGCGCCGGCTACGGGCGCGCCATCCTGTGCATTGCGGACGATGCCAATCAGAAAAACATCGGATTTCGACGCCGGCTTTGCCCCGCAGATCGCGGCACGAAGCCTTGCCGGGGACGGGATGGCCAAATCAGCGCGAACGACACGTTGCCCATCGACGTTCACCTCGCGCAGCGGCGCGTCCACGCCAAGCGAGTCGAGCATGGGATGAAAAAAGCCCAGCATGAAACGGCCGTTCGGGACATCGCTCAGTGAGAACCGGCCAATGGAGTCCGAGACCGCAGTGCGATTGATAGCGGCCCCGCCTTCGGCTGCGACAAGCTGAACGATCGCGCCGACAAGCGGAGTGCGCGCAACGCTGTCCCGCACAAGACCGCTCACGGTGGCGACAGGATCACGATGGGAGATGGCCGGTGCCTGCCCGGTAATGAGCCGAGCCGGCAACATCAGTAAAACCAGCAACCCGAGCCTCATGCGATTGGTCGCCTCGCAATCCGAATGGCGGTCGATAAAACCCCGGAGGAATTACCGGGGTTTCGTCAGCTTTTCTTACCTGTTCGCGTCATTATCGAGAAAGGGACGGTTGACGGCTGTCGTCGAAACGACTGTGATGTCACCTCTGGCACCGATCGTATAGACCCGCCCTGCTACGAAGGAGACCGCGGCTCTGGTGATGGCATTCGTCGCGACCCCCGTGTAACGCGTGCTTAGATCGTAGACGCCGTTCGGTACGGCCGTGAATGCGCCCGCCGACTTGTAAGCGACGGACGAGCCGAGGGCCGCCTCTGTCATGGTCGTCGTGTTCCTCGCGTACAACGTCATCGGGTTGGCATTCGAAATCGCATTGACGAATCGTACGTAGGCGACGGAATAATCCAGAGTGTTGACAAAATTATCCTCGACGATGAAAGCGTCCGCGGCTTTCCCCGCGGCATTGTAGAATCCACTCTGGTAGTAGGAATAGCGCTTGCCTTCGGCAATGTTTACGGTCGCCTTGGAGATAGCCAGATCCTTATCGGTCACGGCTGCGATCTTCCCGGAGAGAGTGTACTGGCCAGGCGCAATCGCGGAATAAAATCCGCCCGCGCCCACACCACCGTATATGGTTCCCGTAACTGCCTCTGCGCCCGTTGCTGAGAAGATTGCGGTCACCTTGGTATCGTTGGCGTAGAAATGGACGCCGGGCGCGTTCACCGCGAAGTTGAAGAACTTTACGCTGGCGCCTGGAACGACCCCCGTGATGTCCTGCACGGCATTCTTTTCACACGATGCCAACAGCGCGGCGGACAGGAGCGCTGCCACTGACATGTATCTGTTCATTGTCATATTACGGTTGAGTTATCCATAACGGCTTGGTGTGATAATCCAGAGCGAGGCCGCCGATCGCGTCCAGCCCTGCCCTGTTCCACACGTACTCCGAGTTGTACCTCGGCCTGATGCGCTGTACGAGCTTGCCCCCATTGTCCCCATAGAGATTCGTGGGGGGAGTGAATCCAGGAAAGACCTGTTTGCCGCTTGCAGGATCGATGTCCGTGTAATGATACCGGCGCATATCCATCCAGAGCTCATTGTGTCCCCAAGCCCACTGGGCGATGTACTTCTGGGACATGATGTGGGTCAGCGTCAGAGCGCCCGCCGCCGGGACAATCTCCGGCGATGCGAGAAATGCTGCTTTCTCAGCCGCGCTTATCTGGGTGGGAGTCTGATTGTTGTCAGCATTCCTTGCATTGACAAAATCGATGTGAGATGAGACTGCGTTCCGATACGCAAGCAAAGCCGTTGCTCTGTCTCCCATGCGAAACGCGGCTTCCGCCTTGATGAACTGCAACTGCGAGTAGGTCATTGCCGGCATCTTTGCCTTGTCGTCGAACAGATAACGACCGGGCAGCTGCCCCCCTCCGGTTCCCGCATACCCGTAAAAATTATTCGGCTGCTGCGTTGTCGGGAGACCGCCAAAACTGACGACGTTCGGATCAAGGCCGCGGAATTGGCCGTCCGGTGACGGCGACAGCATGCGGCTCATCCGTGGGTCGACAACTCCCCCGAACTGCACTCCGTTCATCAGATTCACCACGAACTGGGTCTGCCTGTAGCTGGTGAAATTATTCCTTGTTCGACCCAGAAAATTGATGTCGTCATTGTTCGTGTTCGGATAAGTGAGCAATGCGTCATCGATGTTGCCCGTGAACGACTTATCTACCGCGGCGATCACTTCGGCGGGTCTGTATGAGGCCTTGTTGGAATAGTGGTTCAGGTTGAGCGCCAGCATTCCGTGCGCCAGCTTCAACCACTTCGAGCGATCACCGTTGTAAATCTTGTCGCCCCTGGCGAGAAATGTCTGATCGGTAGCTCCCCCGGAACGCTGCAGCAGGCCGATCGACTCTTTCAGCAGCCGCTGTACTTCCTGATAAGCGTATTCCTGGGTGTCGTAGTTGAATGTGAACTTCGACTGGTCGATGGCTTCCTTGACGATGATTTCGCCATGGAGATCGGTCGTTGCCTGCCAGCCCCACGCCTTCAGGATATAACCCACGCCAAGGAGGTCCCAGCGCTCCTCGGCCTCCGCCTTGGTATTCATGTCGACGAGATTCTGACCCAGTGTCCAGTAGACGTCCCGGAATTGCTGACCACCGTTGTCACTCGATGGATCGTATCCCATTCTGTCCCATGTCGACAGAAACGTGCCCGGCAGCGTGAACTGCTGCGTGTAGCGGGCAACGAAGCGGCCGTCGAACTGGGGTGACGTCACCATCCAGTGCAGCATCGGCGGCAGGTATAGATTCGCCGAGACGCTCTGTGGCGCGTTCGGATTCGTATTGACGTCCAGGAATTCGTCACAGCTCGTCAGGCCGAGAACGCCCACGAACAGTGCTGCATATCGTCTTTTCATTAGAAGCCCACCTTGATTCCGAAGTTCATGCCGCGAGGCATGGGGAAGTTGCCGAAGTCGATACCCGTTGCTCCCGACCCACCAACCGCTGCGGTATTACCGTTCACAATCGGGTCGAGTCCAGAATAGTTGGTCAACAGGAAGAGATCCGTTCCTGTGACGAACACGCTTGCATTTCTTGCGAACCGCTCAGGAAGCGCGAGGCGGAGCGTCACATCCCTGAGCCGCAGCCAGTTGATGTTTTTCTCGATGAACAGCTCTTCGCTGATGTTCGTGTAGTACGACGGTTGAACAGCTGGAATCACGACGATGGTGTTTGCCGTCGGGTTGGCAGAATTTTCCTTGCCGTCTCTCAGCACACCCGTAATCACCCGCGGCTGGTCCCGGTCGAGTGTCCGCGGACTGAGCCCCCTCGCGGTAAGAAACTGCTCCGTCGCGTTGAATACGTCTCCGCCCTTCCGTATGTCGAGCAGGAAGTTCATCGAAAGCCGCTTGAACCGGAACGTGTTAGTCAGTCCAACCGTATAGTCGGGCTGACGATCGTAGCCGGCGTCGATGAAAGTCGTCGATCGTAATGGAAGGCCACTGGTCGGATCGATCAGCAGGTCGCCCTTCGTATTGCGAAGATAGAACAGACCGGTCAGCGATCGCGTCGACAGGCCCGGCGCCGTCCCATTCCTCACATTGCCGAAGAGCCAGGTGTCCGAGACATAGGACTCAGGCAACGCATTCGGCAATGCGAGCACCTTGCCTCTCGATCTGTCGAAGTTGGCCAGAACATCCCATGAAAAACCGGCCCTTTGTACGGGAGTCCCGCGCACCGTCACTTCGACGCCCTGATTTCGCGTGACGGCGCCGTTGAGATTGAAAAGAATGAAGCCGGTCGCGTAGCTGCCGCGGATGTCGTTGACGATCTGATCCTTGGTCTGCTTACGGTAATAGGTCGCATCGACTCCGATGCGATCTTCCAGAAAGCTCAGCTCGGTTCCGACCTCGTATGAGCGCGCGAACTCAGGCTTCAGATCGAGGTTCGGGCCAGTAAATCCATACCCGTAACCACCGTTGGCGGTCGTCTTGAACTCCAGTGACGGCCGGTACGCGTAGGGTCTCGCATCCTTGCCGACTTCGGCGTAGCCCCCTCTCAGCTTGCCGGTCATGAAGCGGCCGATGCCCGGAAATGCATCGGAGAAGACGAAGCTCGACGAAATGGAAGGATAGAAGAACGAGTTCTTGTCCTGCGGAATCGTGGACGTCCAGTCATTCCTGCCCTGAAGCGTCACGTACAGGTACTTCTTGTAATCGAATACCGCCTGCCCGTAGAGACCCACCAGACGGCGCTGCGAGATAGTGGTCCTGTTGATTCTCAGATTCGTGTTGTTAATCGACGAGAAGTTCGGGTCCAGAAAATCCTGACCTTTGAGTGCATCCGTGTTCGACTTGTAGTCAGAAATCTGATTACCCACCAAACCACTGATCGAGATGCTCCTGGTGAGAGCGCGGCTGTTCAAGTTGAGCAACGTTTGCGCGTTGATGCTTCGCGTGACGTCGGCTGCCTGGTCGATAATACCATTGACGGTAGTGCCGTACGCGCTCTCGGGGTGCCGCACGATCTGGTTCTGGTTGGTGTAGCTGTCCGCGCCAATGTTTGTCTTGAGATTACCCCATGAGAATGGAGTCAGGATAAGGCCGAGGTTGGCGATGATGCGGTTGTTCTTGGAATTGATCTTGTTCTTCAGGACGTTGAAGTACGGGTTGTCAACTTCGGTCGATGCGGCGAGGTTCGACACTCTGCGCCGGGCGCCCGCTGCAGTCAGGTAATCCTTCGCGTCGTCGGTCTGCGGCCACAGCAGCAGGCCGATAAGCGGACCGTTGTTTCCCTTGTACGGCTGATCGTTGTTCGCGTAGGTATAACCCATCGAAAGATCCGCGTTCAACCAGTTGGTAACCTGGGCTCGCGAAGCGCCAGTGACGTTGATCCTGTCATACTGCGAGCCTGGGACGACTCCCTCTTCCTTCGTAACGGCCGTCGCCACACGATAATTGATCTTGCTGTCGGAGGATGCTCCGCTGAAAGACAGATTGTGCTTCTGGGTCAAAGCCGACCGGAAGAAACCGTCGATGTTGTCGTAAAAAACAGTCTCGGTGGGGTACGGGGTGCCGAAGTACGAAAGCGCGCCGTCGTCAGTGGTCCGGCCGTATACCCGCTGGGTTTCGGGATTCGCTCTCGTGCGTTCCATCCGGAAGCTGTTGCTGTATTGCATCCCTCCAACGCCAGGTTTGCCGCGCTTGGTAGTGATGACAATCGCGCCGTTTGCGGCATCGATGCCGTAGAGAGCGGAAGCTTCCGGTCCCTTGAGGACGACCAGACTCTCGATGTCCTCGGGGTTGAGATCCGCTGAACGGTTGGTGAAGTCGACGCCGCGGTTATTGAACGCGGTCGTCGATCCCGGCGCGTCGGATGCCAGCACCCCGGTGTTGAGGGTCTTGTTGTCCATCGGCAAGCCGTCGATGATCATAAGCGGCTGATTGCTGCTGCTGATCGAGCTGACGCCTCGGATGGTGATCGATGACGAGGCTCCCGGAACGCCCGAGCTGCTCGTCACTTCGACGCCAGCGACGCGTCCCTGCAGCGCGTTCACAAAATTCTCTCTTTGCGTTTCCGCGATCTCTGCGCCCTGAACCGCCTGCTGAGCGGTGCCCAGCGACCTCTGCGTGGCGGTGGCGCCGAGCGCGGTGACAACCACGGCGTCGAGACTGGCGGCAACCCTGCGAAGCCGAACGTTGATGACATTGGTCGCGCCGGCCCCAACAGTACGTTCTTCGGGCGCGGTTCCAATGTATCTGAACTGGAGGACCTCGCCGGCAGCGGCGCGAATGGAATAATTCCCTTCGCTGTTGCTCGTGGTGCCCGTACGTGTCCCCTTGACGATAACCGCTACTCCGGCGAAGGGAGCACCCTGCTCAGTCGTGACCTTACCGGTAACTGTCGCCTGCTGTGCAGAGACTTGACCAGCGAACAACGCTAAGCCCATCAATACCATGACGAAATGTTTCTTCATAACGACGTGTACCGGTTGGGTAGAGAGTGAGTAAAACTTCAGCTGCCGGTCGGAAGCGATCCTGCCGGGTTCTACAAAGGATTCGAGCCTCACAATGGTCGCATGTCGCACAGCCCAGTGCAATAGCCAGTGCGGCGGGGGCACCGGCCAGATCATTGACACTTTTTCCCCCGGCAGGTACGTTCGCTCTCTCACCCGCGCCGCGACGCACGGCTGGAGCGTTCGCAGAACGTCTCAACGAGACTCGAAAATTGTATATCTATCGTCGCCTGCTTCTCTTCTCGCTGCTCGCCACTGGCGCGTGCGCGCCGGCCGTCACGGGCCGGCCTCCATCGACGCAAAACGCCAGCATTACCCGCCTCACCGGCACTCCGCAGCCCGGCGCCTTCGTCAAGCTCGGTACCGCAGACTCGGCGTGGATCGAGCAGACATTGCGCGGACTATCACCGCGTGAGAGAGTAGCGCAGCTCATCATGCCGTGGGTTCCCGGCGAGTATGCGGCCGTCGGATCGCCCGAGTATGAACAGGTACGAAACTGGGTTGAAAAGGAGAAAGTCGGCGGCCTGATCCTGTCGATGGGGCTGCCGCACAGCTACGCCGCCAAGCTGAACCACATGCAACGCCTCGCCGCGGTGCCCCTCCTCGTTGCCTCCGACATGGAGAACGGCACCGGCATGCGGCTGGGCGGGTCGTATGCACTTCCGTCATTGCTGCCGCAGGGCGGCGGGACCGTATTTCCGCCAGTGATGGCGCTTGGCGCAACGCGCTCCGAGCACCTTGCCCGCCAGCTCGGCCGGGTGCTTGGCAACGAAGCGCGTGCCGTCGGGGTCCACATGACGTTCGGCCCGGTGCTCGACGTCAACGCCAATCCCGTCAACCCGATCATCAACACGCGGTCGTTCGGTGAAGATCCGGCCCTCGTGTCGCGCCTCTCGGGCGCCTATATCGCGGGCGCCCGGGAATCGGGCCTGATGACCACCGGTAAACACTTTCCTGGACATGGAGACACACGGGTCGACTCGCATATCGAGCTCCCGGTAATTCTCGCTGATCGCGCACACCTCGACAAAGTCGATCTTCCGCCCTTCCGCGCCGCGATAACCAGCGGTATCGATGCGATAATGACGGCGCACATCGCTGTGACGGGAGTGCTCGGCGCCGACGCTCCGCCAGCGACGCTGGCGCCGCAGATCATGACCGACATACTGCGCACTGAGATGAGCTTTCGCGGGCTGCTCGTGACTGACGCGATGACGATGGGCGGTGTTGCCAACCGGTACGGCGCCACCGAACCCCTCATTCTCGCCCTGAACGCCGGCGCCGACATTCTCCTGATGCCGCGGGATGTACACGTCGCCATCGAGACAATAATGGGGGCGCTTGCATCCGGCCGCGTGACGCAATCACGGGTCGATCAATCGGTGCGGCGCATATTGCGCGCGAAGATGCAGGCAGGGCTTCGAACGGGCCGGCTCGTCGACCTGAACGCGATCGATACCATCGTCAACATACCCGCCAACTCTGCGATCGCCAGAGATGTTGCTGAGCGATCGATCACCCTTGCGAAAGACGCGAAGACGCTCGTCCCGATGAGTCGCGTAGCGCGACGAGTCCTGTCGATTACCTTCGCGGACGCCAGCGACCTGATAGCCGGGCGCGTGTTCAACCAGCAGCTGAGGAGCGGCGGTTACGCTTTGAGCGCTGTCGGAATCGACGGGCGGACAACCGCCGCTCAATATGAGGACCTGCGACTGCAGGCCGATTCTGCGGATCTGATTATCGTATCTGCATACGTGTCACCGCGGGACGGCAAGGGGTCGATCTCTACTGAAGGTGACATGCCGGCGCTGATCGAATCACTCTCCGCTGCCGGCAAGCCGGTGATCGCGGTTTCATTCGGAAGTCCGTATCTGCTCGGCGCGTTTCCGTCGGTACCGACCTACATGCTTGCCTGGGGCGGGGCGCCCGTGTCGCAGCGCGCAGCGGCGGCGGCGTTGCTCGGAGAAACAGCAATTGCCGGAAAATTGCCGATATCGCTCCCGCCCTACTTTGTCGCCGGCGCCGGCATCGAACGCGCTGTATCGCGACGTGTTGCACCAGCAGCGGTGCCACGATGAGCGCTTGTCCCCGGCGGGGCAACAGGGCTGTCCGTCGAATGGTCTTTCCCAGTCCGGATTGTGACGAGTTCCCGAAGCGGCGATCCGTGGTTCGCGGCGGATCGACGCACTTGTCCACCGTCGCATTGCTCGGTTTGCTCATCACCGGCTGCGCACCGTCAGCTCCACTCCCACCGGCTCCGGCCCGGTCTCCTACCGTGACGACACTGGTACACGCAAAGCCACACGAGGCGGGAATGCGTGACGACCTTACTGGCACGCTCGATTCCATCATGACGGTGGCCCTTCGCGAAGGCGCCGCGCCGGGAGCATCGCTTGCCGTGGGAAGGCACGGACGCATTGTGCACATGAAAGGATATGGCCGCCTCGATACTGCGCAGACATCGCCGCGAGTGGATGAAAATTCGGTGTACGATATGGCGTCGCTGACCAAGGTCATTGCGACAACCACTGCAGCGATGATTCTCGAGGAACAGGGTATGCTCGACCTGGACCGGACTGTATCAAGCTATCTGCCGGAGTTCAACGCTTCTGACAAGACAGCCATAACCGTTCGAATGCTGATCACCCACAAGGGTGGTCTCGAGGCGTTCGCTGCGTTGTACAAGGAGTTCAAGGGCCGTGAACAATATCTTCAGCAAATCAATCTGCGACCCCTGAAATCCGCGCCGGGAACGAAAACGGTATACAGCGACTGGGACCTCATACTCATGCAGCTGGTGATCGAGAAAATCACTGGTACTACTCTCGACCGTTTTCTCGCAGAGCGGGTGTTCAGCCCGCTGGCAATGGCGAGCACAATGTTCAACCCCGACTCGACGGCGTTCCTCGCGCGCATAGCGCCCACCGAAATTGACTCCGCGCGTGGAGGACTCGTGCGCGGATCGGTCCACGACGAGAACGCCTGGGCTCTGGGGGGCGTTTCCGGACACGCTGGACTATTTTCCACCGCGCGTGATCTGGCTGTATTTGCACAGACGATGCTCAACGGAGGCGAGTACAACGGCGTTCGCATCGTGAAGGCCGCCACTGTTGCGCGCTGGACGTCGCCCCAGGCGCGCGAATCGAGCAGAGCTCTGGGATGGGACACTCCGTCCGGCAGCTCGAGTGCGGGTCGGTTCTTCTCTCCGCGCAGCTTCGGCCATACGGGTTTCACCGGTACGTCAATCTGGATTGATCCCGAACGCGGCTTGTTCGTGATCCTTCTTACCAACCGTGTGAATCCGAGGCGCGACAACAGCCGGCATGTGCCCTTGCGTCGTGCCGTCGCCGACGCGGCGCAGTCCGCGATTACCGATGCACCTTTGATCGACTGGGACGCCCGCCGATGAGCCGCGAAGTGCGTGAACGCGTTTCGGTAGTAATCGCGGAATACGACGAAATCGCCCGGCGCCTCGCCCGCCGCATTGCCGACATCATCACTGAACGAAGAGCCGCCGGTTCGCATGCGGTGCTGGGACTGGCAACAGGTAGCACTCCCATCGGCGTTTATCGCGAGCTCATCAGACTTCACCGGGAAGAGGGGCTCGATTTTGCCGACGTCGTGACCTTCAATCTCGACGAATATTATCCGATGCGGCCGGACAGCATCCACAGCTACAACCGCTACATGTGGGAGAACCTGTTCGATCACATCAACGTAGTGCCCGGGAATGTCCATATCCCGCATGGTGACGCACCGCGTGACGAACTCGCTGCAGAGACCAGTCGCTACGAGGCGGCGATCCGCGATCAGGGCGGAATCGATCTGCAGATTCTTGGCATCGGCAAGACAGGGCACATCGGCTTCAACGAACCGGGGTCCGGTATTGAATCGCGCACCCGTCCGATTGCACTCGACACCATCACCCGCCGTGATGCGGCCGCGGACTTTTTCGGCGAAGACAATGTGCCGACCGAAGCGATTACCATGGGCGTCGCCACGATCATGGAAGCGCGGGAGATCGCGCTCATTGCAACAGGCGAGCACAAGTCGGCCATAATTCGTCGCGCGGTGGAAGGACACCCTGACCCGGACGTGGCGGCAACGTATCTGCAACACCACCCCAACGCTGTCTTCTACGTCGACCTTCCCGCAGCCGCCGAGCTCACGCGTGTGCGCACCCCCTGGATTGTCGGTGAAGTCGAGTGGACGCGTGACCTCGAAATGGCGGCGGTGATCTGGCTCAGCGAGGTGACGACAAAATCGATCCTCAAGCTCGACAGCCTCGATTACCGGGACAATCACCTCAGCTCGCTGCTCGCGCGGTATCAGACGGCGGGGCCGTTGAATGGTGAAGTTTTCAACGCGCTGATCTCGAAGATTCGCGGCCGTAGCAAGCTTCCCTGCGGAGAAAACATCGTCGTCTTCTCGCCGCATCCCGACGACGACGTGATCTCCATGGGCGGCATTCTCAACAAGCTCCACCAGAACCACAACCAGATTTGCGTCGCTTATCAGACATCGGGCAACATCGCCGTATTCGATCATGAGGTACGTCGGTACGTCGACTTTCTGAGGCGCTTCGATCGCGACTTCTCCACGAACAACTCGGCGACTGGTCAGCTGATCGACACTGTTGAACGGTTTCTGGCAACCAAGCTTCCCGGCCAGGTCGACATCCCTGAAGTTCAGACCATCAAGCGTGGCATACGCGAGGCTGAGGCGGTATCAGGAATCGAGACGTTCGGGATGACACGCGACCAGGCGCGGTTCCTCAACCTGCCGTTCTACCAGACCGGGAAAACGCGCAAGGATCCGATCGGTCCGGAGGACGTTCGCGTGACCCTCGAGCTGCTCGAAGCAGAGCGGCCGTCGCTGATCTTTGTGGCGGGAGATCTGTCGGACCCGCACGGGACGCATCGCATGTGCCTCGAGACCGTTCAGCAGGCGCTGGCGGAATACTCGGGCGAGCAGCCTGAGGTCTGGTACTATCGCGGAGCGTGGCAGGAGTGGGGTGTGCGCGAAGCGGATGTGCTCGTTCCGTTGTCGGAAGACGAGCTGCGGTACAAGATTCTCGCGATCTTCAAACATCAGAGCCAGAAAGACCGGGCACCCTTTCCAGGACAGGACGAGCGCGAATTCTGGCAGCGGGTGGAGGAGCGCAACAAGAACACCGCGGGCGAGGTGGACCGGCTCGGCTTACCTGAGTACTTCGCAATGGAGGCCTATGTGGTGCGCCGCGACGGAGCACCGATGACCGCCGAAATCGTTCCCACAAGCACCCTTGGAGCTCCCGGCGCGAGGAGGCCGGCAAAGCCCAGAGCCATGTAATCCCGACGCGCCAGTCAGAATTGGCGCGAGGGACTATTCGCTGGTGTCGACAGCGCTAGACTTTGAGGAAGATCTTTCGCCGGTACATCACCGCCAGCACGGCAAACCAGAAGAGCACGGTGGTGATCGCAAAAGCAAGGGATGCATTCTTCGGCTCCAGCCAGCTTGCAAACCCCTCCTTGAACATCACCGCCTGCATCGAAGTCGGCTTCCCCTCGTACTGCACCTTCCACAACGTGTAGATGATTCGCGCCAGAACGCCCGAGCCGACGAATGCCACGATCGGGTTGACGCCATAAATGACAAAGGGTTTGGTCCACCAGCGGATGTTGTGTTCCTCGATGACCCACATCGCTGTTGCAAGCGTCACGCAAGCCATGCCGGCCGTAAACAGCACATAGGAGCTCGTCCACAGATTCTTGTTGATGGGGAACGACCAGTTCCACATCAGGCCGACTACAATCGCGATGCATCCAATGGCAAAGAGTCCGGCGATCCGCTCGATCAATGGGCGGCGCTGCGCGATCCACCGGCCCGCAAACACTCCGAGGATCGCGGTGCCAATCGCCGGAAGAGTGGAGAACGGCCCTTCGGGATCGTAGGTCACACTTCCCGACCAGATGTGGTTCAATCCCAGGATGGCGCGGTCGAGATGTGCCGCCAGAGTTTCGGAGGGCTTGTCGAGCAGCAGTGCACCGATGGTCTTGCCGGGTATCGGAATGAGCGTCATCGCAAACCAGTACCCGAAGAGCAGGCCGGCGACGATGATTACCTGCTGCTTGAGAGTCGTTCGAAGTGTGAGCAGTGCAGCCGCGATATAAACGAGACCGATGCGCTGAAGTACGCCAAGTATGCGCACGTGCTCCCAGCGGTAGATGATGCGCTCGAGAAGCGATGGGTCGGTCATGCCCGGCACCGTCCCCCATTGATAGAACGGAAACGCCGACATCAGCAGGCCCAGCAGGAAAATTATCCCCCCGCGCTTGAGAACCTGCCGCACGAGTATCCCATCGGTGTCGCCCCGCTCCCGCCGAATGTTGAGCGAAATGTGCGTAGTGATGCCGACGATGAAGAGAAAGAATGGAAAGATCAGGTCGGTAGGCGTCCACCCGTGCCACTTCGCATGTTCCAGCGGCGGATAGATAGCGCTCCAGGTGCCCGGATTGTTGACCAGGAGCATTCCGGCGATGGTCATTCCCCGAAAAACGTCGAGGGAGATGAGCCGCTCGCGGCGTTCGACCGGGGCAACAGTAGACGTTACCGCGGGTTCCGCGATCGGGCCGGTCGAGTAACCAGTGGCGTTTACATCGACGCCCGTCATTGTCGTCATGTGATACCTCCCTCCGCTTACATCAACTTCGCCGGAGGGTTTGTAAGGGGCAAGTACGGGTGGCTCCCGGGCCTGAATCCAGTCTTGACGGGGGCCGTAACCAACCTTAGCTATGGCGGCACAGACTCGCGCGCCCCCACCATCCCACCGGAAAGGGATCGCCGGACAAACACACTGACCGAGGTAGCGAATGTCCGCAAAACGGATACTCATGTTGTTCGCTGTGACACTGGCGGGATTTGCGCTGCCGGTGTCGGGCCAGACTGGATCGATCGAAGGCAGGGTCGTGGATGCGGCCGGCGCGGGAATACGCGGAGTTACCGTTGCTGCGCTTACAGGCCTGAGCGAGGCCGCGACGGCCGTCACCTCCGAAAATGGCGAATACCGACTTACCGGTCTCGCTTCCGGAACCTACACCCTGACTACACGATTGCCGGGCTACCGCGCCGCCAACGCAAAAGGTGTCAGTGTCGGCGCGGGCGCATCAGCTATCGCGAACTTCACGCTGACGCCGCTGGCGCTGTCACTCCTTCAGGGGGTCACCATCACTGCGTCGAAGGCACCTGAGAAGGTCATCGACGCACCGGCGTCGGTCTCTGTCGTAGGCGAGCGGGAGATCAACGAGCGGCCGTCGATCAACGTCGCTGATCACGTCGTCACGCAGCCGGGGGTGGATGTCGCGCGCGGTGGCCTGATGCAGGCAAACATCGTCACGCGCGGATTCAACAACATTTTTTCGGGGGCGCTTCTCACGCTCACGGACAACCGCTTCGCGTTCGTACCGTCCCTCCGCGTCAACATTCCATACCTCCAGTCCACCACCAACGAGGACATCGAGCGAGTCGAGATAGTACTTGGCCCGGGTGCCGCGCTCTACGGCCCGAACACTGCCGGCGGCGTGATGCACATCATCACGAAGTCGCCGTTTTCCTCACAAGGCACCACCCTAACCGTCGACGGCGGCGAGCGCAGTCTGTTCAGGGGTGGATTCCGCCATGCCGGAGCACCCAATACGAAGTTCGGCTACAAAGTCTCCTACGATTATTTCCAGGGGGACGAGTGGCGTCCGCCTGCGATCGACCCGCTCGAGCGAGCGCCGCGCGATTTCGATCTGAAACGCCAGGGTGGCGAAGCGCGCATCGACTTCCGGCCGACTCCGGCCAGCGAGATCATCGCCACCTACGGTCGCAGCATGGCCAACAGCGTCGAGCCGACAGGGCTTGGCCCCGCGCAGGTAAAAGATTGGGTAGTGCAGAACTACCAGCTTCGCGGACGGGTCAACCGGCTGTTCGCGCAGGTATTTCTCAACAGCAGCGACGCCGGAGAAACCTTCCTGCTCCGCACCCTCAATCCCATCATCGACAAGTCGAAGCAGATTGTCGGACAAGTCCAGCACGGGACTGACTTCGGGCTCCGCCAGAGCTTCCTTTATGGCTTCGACTATCTGAATACTACGCCGGATACCGAAGGCTCGATCAACGGCCGCAACGAGGAGGACGACGACATCAGCGAGGTCGGCGCGTATCTGCATTCGGTTTCCCGCCTGTCACCGAAATTCGAGGTCACCGCTGCTGCCCGGGTCGACAAGCACAGCCGGCTCGATGAGGCTGTTTTCTCGCCCCGTCTTGCGCTGGTATTCAAGCCCGCGGAGGATCAGAACCTGAGGGCGACGTACAATCGCGCCTTCTCGACGCCAAGCACCCTCAATCTCTTCCTCGACCTTGCGGCGGGCCGCATTCCGACGACTGGAACCCAGTTGTTCGGCGTTCGGGCACTCGGAGTTCCGAGTGACGGCGGTCTCAAGTTCAAGCGTGATGCGGCGACCGGAGGCGTGGGCGGGCTGTTCATGCGTGCAGGCGCATTCCCGGTTCCCGGCGGCGTCCCGCAAGGTCAGATTCCCGCCAACGCTGCCTCGCTCTACAAGATCGCGGTCGGTGCGGCGTCGGGCGCGCTGGTCGCCGGCGGCATTCCCGCGGCGGTGGTCCAGTTCCTCGGCTCACTGCAGCCAACCGCTGCCGAGGTCGGCACCAAGCTCCGCATTCTCAACACCGCCAACGGTACGTTCAACGATGTCGATCCCAGCGACATCAGGGACGTGGACCCGATCAAGCCGACGACCAACACCACATTCGAAGTCGGCTACAAGGGAATCATCGGCGGGCGGCTCCAGCTCGGCCTCGACGTCTGGCACGAGAACAGAAGGAATTTCGTCGGGCCTCTGATCGTCGAAACCCCGAACGTCTTTCTCGATGCCGCGAGTCTGAGGGCGTTTCTGATCCCAAGACTCACACCGGTAGTTGGCCCGGCCGCGGCAACGATCGCGACCGCGGTCTCGGGCGCCCTCGGCGGAGTTTCCGGCGGCACCGGTGCGGCGGTCGGCGTTCCACTTGGCGTAGTGAATTTCGACAACCCTCTCTCCACCGGCAGCGACGTGATCGTGACCTACCGCAACTTCGGTGAGTTGAACGTTTACGGCAGTGACCTTGCGGCCGAGTTTCTGCTCGACCGTGGCGTGTCGCTGCAGGGCACTTATTCGTGGGTCAACAAGGATTTCTTCCCGCGCGAGGAGATCGGCGGCGGCGTCCAGGACATCTCGCTCAATGCTCCAAAGTCGAAAGGATCGCTGACGGCGCGCTACCGGAGCCCCACCAGCACGCTCAGCGCAGAGGTTCGCGGCCGGTATGTCGCCGAGTTTCCGGTGTATTCGTTCATCAACGGCACCATTCCGACTTACACGCTGATGGATGCGGGTTTCTCTGTACGGCCGGAGTTCCTCAGAGGCGCACTGTTCTCACTCAATGCAACCAACCTCCTGGACAGAAAGCACATCCAGTTTGTCGGCGGCGGTGAAATCGGCCGTCTGATCATGACGAGATTGCAGGTGACATTCTGATACCTTCTACCCGCTGCCGTGCGGGTGGCATTTGAAGGATTCCGATGAACTGCAGAAAAAGGGGGGCACGCCGAATCTGGCGTACCCCTTTTTTCTTAGCGGCCTTTTAGCTTTCGACGACAATGAACCCGCTTCTCGATCCAGCCGCCCGGCCCGTGATTGGGCACAGAGGCAACAAGGCATTCGCTCCCGAGAACACCCTCGAATCATTTCGGCAGGCTGTCGCTGCCGGGGCGGATGCGATCGAGTTCGATGTGCGGATTTCGGCGGACGGAATCCCTGTCGTGTTTCACGATCCCACAGTGAGCCGAACCACGTCTGGCTCAGGTGAGGTGGCGCGAATGACGTTTGCCCAGCTGCGCGCCCTGGACGCAGGGTCGCGCTTCACCAACGATGCTGGAAAGTCATTTCCCTACAAGGATAGCGGCGTTCTCATTCCCTCCTTGGATGAAATTCTCGACGCCTTTCCTGCCTTTCCGCTTTTGATCGAAATCAAGGATCCGCTTGCATCGCCCACAGTGCGCAAAGCGATTGAATCACGAAACGCCAGCTCACGCTGTCTCATCGACGCCTTGGACTCCCGCTCGCTGCGGCCGTTCAGCGGATCGTCCATCGCAACGGGCGCAGGACGCTCCGGAGTTGTGCAACTGATGGCCGGCGTTCTGCTTCACCGGAGGGTCACGTCACTTCCCTTCAGTGCCGTGTGTATTCCGTTGAGTTACAACGGCCTGCCGCTTCCGGTCCGCCGGCTCGCCAAAGTTGCGCCGCTTCGCGGGTGCCAGGTACATGTGTGGACGATCAACGACCCGGCGGTCGCGATCGACCTGTGGACCGCCGGCGTCAACGGCATCATCAGCGACGATCCGGCGGCGATGCTGAAAACCCGCGCGACCCTACCTGGTGGTACCTGAGCGCAGCCGCGAGAGCACGTCACCCAGAGATTTGATCTCACGGCCATAGAGTGCCCAGTCGCCTGCACGCTGTGCAGCGATCGCTCTGTCGTAGTGTCCTCTCGCCTCCCCAAGAAGTGCCATGTCCGGCGCTGCAGTCGGAGGTCGCCCTGCTGCCGGCGGCAGGGCCTGAGCACTGTCCGCGGTGGGAGGGGCAACAGCACCGGGCGTCTCCGCATCGCGCGGTCGCGGCACGTTTCCGCCGAACATCTGCCCAAGACCCGCTTCCAGTGTTTCAGCCATCACCACCCTGTTCTGATACGCGACGACAACCCGCTTCAGCTCAGGTATGCGTCCGCCTTCCGCCTGCAGGTAGATCGGCAGCACATAGATCAGCGCCTCCCCGATCGGAATCACGAGCAGCTCACCGCGAATGACCTCCGACCCAGCCTGATCCCAGAGTGTCAGCTCACGCGAAATATCCGTGTCCTGATCGATACGCGCGTTGATCTGCCGCGGGCCATAAACAAGGCTCTGCTTGGGAAACCGGTACGCGCGCAGCTTGCCATAGTTGGCTCCGTCGTTACGAGCCACCATCCACGACGCAAGGTTGTCCTTTCCCTTCGGCGTGAACGGCACCATGTAGATGTATTCGGCGTTCTGCTCCTCGGGGAGCCGCATTACGAGGTGACGCATGAACTGATTTCCGTCGGTCGGGCGCTCGCCCACGTTTGGAATCTGCCACTGATCTTCACGATGGTAGAAAGTCTCGGCCGCATCCATGTGGAACGTTGCGTAAAGCGCTGTCTGCACCCTGAAAAGATCGGTCGGATAGCGGATATGCGGCCGCAGGTCGGCGGGGAACGCCGTCATCGGTTTCATTATCCCGGAAAAAATCCGCGAGTAGGTCCGCATCAGCGGATCGCGAGGGTCGGCGATATACGGGACGATCGATCCATTGTATGCGTCGATAACGACCTTGACGCTGTTGCGCATGTAGGTGGTGCCATCCTGCAGCGTCTGCGAATACGGATATCTGTCCGTAGAGGTATACGCGTCAAGAATCCACTTCAGCTCGCCGTTCGCGGCGATCACCATGTAGGGATCATCGTCGAATGTCAGGAACGGCAGCGCAAGCTGCGCGCGCCGCAATACAGTCCGGTTGTACAGCACCCGGCTGTCCGCGCCGATATCGCCCGACAGCAGAATGTTCAGCGCACCGAACCGCACCGCGAACAGTGCCCGCTTCACAATGTTCCCAACCCTTACACCGCCGGTTCCGTTATAGCGGGTGGATATGTTTGCCTCGCCCGACGGGTAATCGAATTCCGCCTGCCGAGTGTTGACGAATACGTGGTCGCTGGTGAGTTCTCCAAAGTATATCTGAGGCCGCTTCACCTGGAGCGAAACGTTGGATACCGGCGGCAGGTCCTTGATGAACAACACCGGCAGCCCTTCGACTGTCACCTCGTTCACCGGGCCAAGCGTCAGCCCCATGCCGTGTGTGAACGTGAGATGCTGGTTGATGAAAGTGCGTGTCGGCAGCGACTCGGTATTGAGCTCTCTCGGGGACAACATCACCTGCCGGTAGCGCCCGTTGATCAGGTAGCGATCGTCGTCCACAGACACGAAGTCGTAATAAGTGCGGATTTCCTGAAGCTGCCCGAACGTCTTGAGAAGTGGTGCACGATCCCAGAGTCGGACATTCTCGATGGTGGCAGCGTTGGCTCGGATGTCCTGGAGACTAAGGCGCGCGTCACCGCTGAGGTCGCGGACCTCTACGCTGTCGAGGCCCCATGCGGTCCGTGTAGCACGGATGTGGTTCCTGAGCTGCGGCGCTTCGCGCGTGAGCTCGGTGGGCGCAACTATGAACCGCTGGACGGCCCACGGATATAGCCCACCGGCCACGAACGACACCACCACGTACGACGCAGCAGCCAGAAACGCAAACCAGACAATTTTTCGGCGAACCGCGCCGTAGACAATCAGTGCGGCGCCGACGAGCGCGGTAATCGCGATGACATGCAATGCGGGGTAACGCGCTTTCAGGTCCGAATAGCTGGCGCCAACGAGAGGACCTGTATTGGAGTAGAGCAGCTCGGGTATTCTTACCAGCCAGATCTGAAGCGCGGTGAGAACCAGGAAGCCCACCAGCAGTGCGGCGACATGGCCGGCAGCAGGTGATTCAAGTCCCACCCGCTGCGGTGGAAGCGTCACACGGCCGCGTAATGCATGCAGCACCAGAACGATGATCAGGGTAACGATGATCATCCCCCGCAGCATGCCAAGAAGAGATGCGAGCACGGGAAGAACGAAGACGTACGAGCCGACATCCCGGCCAAATACAGGGTCGGCAACGCCGAAGCCGCTCCTGTGGAAAAACTGGAGGACTTCCATCCAGTAGCCGGTTGCCGTCAGTGCGAAAAGCAGCGCGAACACGAAGGTCACCGGACCCGCAATCCGCGACAGCGACGAGGCAATGTCGACCGGCGGCAGATCTGGACTCACACGCCAGAGCACTGGCGCGCGTGACACTCCCCGGCCCGCCATTTTCACGTTGAATGAAAGGAACAGATACGAGACGAGGCCCGCTGCTACAAACAGTAGCGTCTTGGTTACGAGCTGCGTGGTGAACACCGTTTCAAAGCCGACTTCCTTGAACCAGAACCAGTCAGTGAGAAACCGGACGGCAGTAGGGATTGCGGTAAAGAAAAGAAACGCTAGTCCGACGATCCAAAGCGGGCGAAGGCGGCGCATCCGAACTCCGGGGGTCGATGCCGACATGAATACAAGTCACAGTCGTTCGCTCAGTCGAGCGAACGCGATAATAATAGCGGATTACGTGCTGTGGACACTCGCAGCATCATCGCCGCAGACACTATACCCACTGCAAACACCACCAGCCACAGGGTTTGCGCGCCGAGGCGAGTGAGGCCCACTGCCCCCGCCCAGGGAGCGATAGCGAATGCCAGACTGAAGGCCAGCGAATATGCGCCCATGTATTCACCGCGCCGCTCGGGTGGAGCGATCTCGGCGACGAATGCCGATGCCTGCGGAAACAGCATCATTTCGCCGAACGTCCAGATGACAATCGAAATGACGACCGTTGCGGCGGACGTCGCAAAGGCCAGCAACCCCGATCCCGCCGCGAAAAGAAACGCGCCCGCGCAAAGCGCCCAGCGATGTGGCCACTCGGCCGTCGCCGCGTTGAGAGGCACCTCGATGAAAACAATCATGACGGTGTTGATCGTAAACAGAGTTCCATAAAAAGCGATCGAAAATCCGAGTCCGTCCACGAGGAAGAGCGGCAGGGCGCCTTCATGCTGGAAGAAGACCATGCCAGTCAGGAACAGTGCGCCAAGGAACAGCAAAAGCCGATGATCGTCGAAAACCGCCGGTCGGAGACTCGCTCCACTCGATATGTGAAGTTCACGCTCGGCTTTGGATCTCGCGGCGTTCACTGCATCGAGAGGCACAACTGTCAACAGCACACCAGCCGCTATCGTGGTGACTGCATCGACGATGAAAATCCAGTAGAACGATTGTGTTGCAATGAAACCCGCGGCTGCTGGTCCAACACTCATGCCCAGGTTGATCGCAAGCCGTGTGAGTGCGAAAGCCGGCTTTCGCTGCTCCGGCGTGACCAGGTCGGCAACGATCGCGAGATTCGCCGGGCGGAAAGACTCAATAACCAGCGCCCACGCGAAAGTGAGTCCGACGACCGCTGGAAAACTCCGCAGAAATGGGAAGATCAGCAGCAGTGAACCCGCAAGCAGCAGCGATGCACGCATTATCGGCAGGGGGCCAATACGATCGGACAGCCTGCCCGCAAGCGGGGCAACTACGATCGCCCCGGCTCCATAAACCGCCAGCACAAAGCCTGCCCGCTCGACCGTGAAGTCCAGCTCCCGTGTCAGATAAAGGACAAGAAACGGCAGCACCATCGTGCCGATTCGATTGATCAGCGTAGCCGCAGCGATAATCCAGATGTCGCGGGGCAGCCCGCGAAGGCTTCCCCATATATTGAGGCGGGAGTTCAGGACCATCGCTATCGGATGAGAGGTACCAGCAGCCGAACCATCGTCACGATTACGATGATGCCCGCGATGTCGAGTACTATGCCGTAACGCATCATCCGGCCGATGGGTATGTAGCCCGAGCCGTAAACAATGGCATTGCAAGGGGTCGAAACAGGCAGCATGAACCCGAGACTTGCGCCGAGTGTCGCGCCGAGCGCGGGCTCGAGCGGGTCGGCGCCGGCTGCGACTGCGATCGAGATCACCACTGGCACTACCATGTTTGCCGATGCCGTGTTCGACGTGACTTCCGAAACGAGTACCGACATCACGGTCGATGCAATCAGAAGTCCGAGCCCTGTGCTGGCCGGAAGGAAGGAGATGATCCCCCGCCCCATCGTCTCGGCCAATCCGGTCTGGAAGGAAAGAACTCCGAGAGCAAAACCTCCACCATATAGAAGCACAATGCCCCAGTCTATTTTTGTGGCTTCGCGCCACTCCATCGCATGCCCTTTCTGATCGCCGGGGAGGATGAACAACAGCGACGCACCGATTATCGCCGCAACGCCTTCCGGCACGCGCGCGGTGATGGCCTTGAACTGAGCACTGGTGTCACCGAACACAATGGCGATGATTCCCGGCAGTATCCACAATGCCACGGTTGTAGCGAATGCGATTACCGTCGAAACCTCACTGCGCGACCACTGCCCCTGTGTGGCGCTTTCGCGGCGGAGCATTTCGGCGCTGCCGGTGAGGTTCATCGAGACACCCCGTGACGTGCGATTCAGGTAGAAGAACAGGAAGGAAAAAAGCACGACGACGATTGGAACGCCGATCATCATCCACTTGAAGAACGGGAACTCCACGCCTACCAGCCGTCGCATGAATCCAAGTCCGATGACATTCGGCGGCGTCCCGATGGGCGTCGCCAGCCCGCCCACTGAAGCCGCAAACGATGTCATCAGCATGAGGGCTGTCGCGTACTGCGGATGCAATCGGCGGCCTTCGGCACGTTCGGACTGGGACATGAACGTGAGAATCGCCATGCCGATTGCGAACATCATCGCTGTAGTGGCGGTGTTGGATATCCATGCCGAGATGAATGCTGTGACAGCGCCAAAGGCGAAGAGGATGCGCGACGGGCTGGCTCCGACCCAGCGCATCGACAGGACGCCAAAAGCGAGGCGGCGATCGAGGCCGTGCAGTGTGATTGCGCGGGCAAGGATGAACGACCCGATGAAGAGAAACATCAAGGGGTCCGCAAATGGCGCGAACACTTCCTTCGCCGGCGCGACGCGCAGTAGTACGCACGCTGCAGCCCCCATGATGGCCGTGACCGGCATCGGCAGCGCTTCTGTCACCCACAGTACCACGATCGCGGCCATTATTGCCGCAAGGCGGTGTGCCTCCGGGCTCAGCGAGGGCAGTGGCAGAAGGAGCACGAGGAGAAAGACAGCGGGAGCTGCGACCGCGCCGATGATCGCACGCGTCCGGCTAACCGATTCGGTTTCGGAGCTATCGAATATTTCCGGTGGCCGCGGCGTTGTCGACGAGGCGGACCCGGGTGCTGTTTCGTCTCCTTTCATGACGCGGCACGTTAAACGGCCCGGACAGGCTGGTCAAGCGAGCGGAAGGCCGACGTGTCTGTCATATTGGTCGCGTGCTTATCATCGTTCGCTGAGCTCGAGGTGACCGGCGGCACGGGCGTCCCGTCCCGCATCGCGTCACTCGACGGGCTGAGGGGATGCGCGGTGGTAATGGTGATGCTGTATCACTTCACGGCGCCGTTCAGCGACACGGCTGACTTCGCCACAAGAGGCGCGCTTCGGTTCCTGAGCTTCGGGTGGACCGGCGTCGATCTGTTTTTCGTGTTGTCCGGATTTCTGATCACCGGCATTCTTACTGATGCGAAGGGCGCGAAAAGTTACTTCCGCACCTTCTACATGCGTCGCGCGCTGCGCATCGTGCCGCTTTATTACGCGGCGCTTGCGGCGATCTTCGTCGTTCCGCAATTCCTCTCTTCGCCGGTTGCGGCGCGCCTGAAGATTCCATTTTCCGATCAGGCCTGGTTCTGGCTCTATCTGCAGAACTTTCATCGGCTGCGCGGTCTGATCGGCCAGTTCACGGGGCACCTGTGGAGCCTGGCGATCGAGGAACAGTTCTACCTCGTATGGCCCATAGCAATTCTGCTGCTCTCGAGACGTCGCGCGTTCCAGCTGTGCGGCGGTCTAGCTGTGCTGGCACTGGCCATGCGGATTTCGTGGCTGCTCGTCATGGACGGGCCCCCGCGGAGCGTTTTCTGGGCGACTCCCATGCGTCTCGATGGCCTCGTTGTCGGCGCGGCAGTAGCTCTGATGTCCCGCGGCACCCGAGGCCTCGACCCAGCCCGAAGAATCGCGCTTCCCGTTGCTCTTGTTGCTCTGGCGGTAATCGGCTTCAGCTACGCCGACTCAGGACATTTCGCGATCGCGAATCCGATTCTTCGGAGCTTTGGTCTCACCGCGATTGACATGTTTTATGGCTCGCTGCTGGTGGTGGCTGTTCTGCGGCCGCCGCGACTGATAAGCGCAGTGCTCGAGTCGAAGCCGCTGGCATTTTTCGGACGATACAGCTACGGGATGTATGTGATTCATGTTCCGCTGCTGATAGTTCTCGGATCGAGCGGCGTAACGGGCGCTCGGTTCGAGACCTTCATCGGGAATTCGCTGCTTGCATTGATCGCCTACACGACCACATTGCTGGCGGCCACCGTCGTCTGTGCCTTGCTGACGTGGCATTTGTTCGAGAAGCGGTTCCTGGGCCTGAAGCGTTATTTCGTGTTCGATGGCAATTCCCGGAAAGAGCAGCCCGTCCAGATCCCGGTGGCGCAATGACGGTGTGAGTCGCCTCGCACGCTCGCGGTTTGCCGGTAAGCGAACCGTTGCGCCCGTTGCCGGGGGCGCCGTAATATGGCTTTCAATTGTTTCTGCTCGACGGTGACATTGGCGGGAGGGCAAGGCTGTTGACGGGATCCACGGCTTGAGCCACCATGACGGGCGCAACCCTGGCTGGTTACCGTCCAGTCGCTCGTCGTCGCCGCATAGCTCCAGGCATCCTTGCTGAACACTATCATGTGCAGCGAGAGCTTGGCCGTGGCGGCATGTCGATGGTTTATTTCTGCACGGACGCCCGCACAGGCGAGAATGTAGCCACAACTTCACCGAGCCGCCGGAAGGGTGCCCGACGTGCGTGACCGATCCGCCATGAGCGAAGGAGGGAGGGAACGCAAATGAAACGCGCAACGAGGAACCGGATTGTAGCTTGCCTGGCCGCGAATTCGGCGACGCTACTACTGGTGTCCGCAGAACTGCCCGCGCAAAGAGTCTCAGATGGCTTCGCTCACACAGGAAGACTGGCTGAAGCACACGCGGCAGCGCCGTTTGCGCCGGGGCCTCTCCGACTGGGCACCACCGTCAGGGACCGGACAAAGAGAACTCGATCGCGGTCGGATATCATCGCGCTGCACATGGGTGTCGGGGCCCTCTTGGGGGCCGTGGCGGGATTCGTCTCATATCGTACAGCTGACCGAGACTGCGAGGACTGTATGTTCACCATCGGGCCACTATATGACATTGCTATCTACGGAACACCAGCAATGGCGCTTGGCACGTTGGTTGGCTATATCCGCACCATTCCGAAGAAAGCGAGCCCGCCGGAAGCCAACCCTGAATGACCGGTTAACCACGCTCAACAGGAGCGTTCGGGCAACCCCAACAGAGTGGGCTAGGGGGTGCCGGCAACCAACACCACAACACGTTCACCACCGCCCGTGCGGCCGCATGCAGCGTCGTGCGGCCGCTCGCTGGCTCAGACCCCCTCCGCCGGGTATGCCTTCCCTCCTACTTCCGCCGCAACTCTGTCCTGGAACCCATCCAGGCGTTCCTGAAACGCTTCATCTGCGCGGTTACACGCAACCCCGCCACCTCGTACGGCACGATCTCCATTCGCGGATTCTCTGTTGCCGCTACCTGAATCTCGCGCCGGCCGCCGCGCCCCGCGATCACTATGGCAAGCCGACCGCCAGGCCTAGTCGCGGCGACGGCTGTATCCACGTCCCCTGCCGCCGTAATTGTCCTCCCACCAATGGAAACAATCCGATCACCCTGCGCAATTCCAGCGACATAAGCCGGTGTTCCCAGCAACACCGATGCACCGACCACAATACCGGTGTCCTGCACCCGCAACCCCAGATCTCCTATCCACGCCGCGCCTGGCTTTGCGCGCCGCAGTGACATCCCGGCCGCAGCGAGCAAAGATTCGTAACGTGGCAGGTCGCTGCCCATGATGTATCGCCGAAAAACATCATCCCCGTACGCGGGATTCCCCACTGCTTCGCCCAGCGTTCGTCGAACGTCGTCAAGCGTATACGCCCGCTCGGTTTTCCCGTACTTGATCCACATCCGACGCATGAAATCGTCGAGCGACCGGCCCGGAAATTTCGATCGAATCTCCAGATCAAGCGCGAGCCCGAGCGCTGCGCCGTACGTGTAGTACGAGATGAAAGTGTTGGTCTTGTTCTGTGGATCGATCGAAGCGGCAGCGTCGACAAAGGGAGCCTGCTGGCTCATCCCGACCGGAGAAAAAAATCTGCGGCCAGGCGCGTTAACCACGGCATTCACATTACCGGTGAGTGACTGAGCGTACCCGGCGACATCCATCAGCCCCGCCCGCCGGATGAACAGATCGTCGTAGTAACTGGTAAATCCCTCTGCCAGCCACAACTCGCCCGACATGTTCGCTTCTTCGAAATCGAATGGCTCGAGACTCTTCGGGCGGATGCGTTCGACGTTCCACGAATGGAAGAACTCATGCGACACCGTACCAAGATTTCCGGCCGCGCCGGTTGAAAGCGGTCTCGTGCTGGTAAGGATTGTGGAGTTGCGGTGCTCCATGCCGTCGCCCGACGCATACGGCAGATAGTCGGCGATAAAGGTGTATGTGCCATTGTCATACCGTGGCAGCTCGCCCCACATCGCTTCCTGCTCGGCGACAACTTTTTTGACATTCACGACGAAACTGTCGAGCTGAGCCGCCGTGCCTTCATGGTGCAATGCGAACCGGATCGTCTGCGTCCGGCCACCGCTCTGCATAGCCCAGCTTCGCACATCGTGGGCACTCACCTCCGTCGGACTGTCCATGAAGTACTGCAAACCGGGGGCAGTGAACGTAAATGGGTCACGCGTCGGGGCAAGCTGCGTAGCCACCTTCCAGTCCGCCCGAAGCGGGCGAAACACGACTGTTATCGGGCGCGACTGCATTCCACGCGCCCACATGAAGGTTGCCGGCATGTTGAGATGCGCGTGCGTGAGGTCGATCGCGGCGTAGGTGCCGTCGGCTCGATCTCCAAACAGCGTGTAAGTAACGACAACGGTCCCGTCGTGTCCGCTCACGTTCCATTGGTGCGGATTGGGACGCGACACCATCAACTCCCGGCCCTTGGAATCGAGCGCCCTCACGCCGTACACGTTCTTTGCAAACTCGTGCAGTGCGTATCTGCCCGGCGAGCTTCGGCTCATGCGGAGCTCGAGCGGACCGTTCGGCACGTTAGCGAAGCTGACCTTCACCTGCGCCTCGTGATGGACTGCGTTTGGAAACGCAATCTCATAGACCACCGGGGCGCTGCCGCGCGCAGACTGCCCGGCGGCGACGCCCGGTATCGACACGCCCGCGGCGAGCGTCAGAATGGTTCGTGAAATCGCATGCATGTCAGAAGTTGCAGCAGGTCTGCATAGCTATCCCTTCAGGAAGCGGGAACAGGTTCGCCGCCGGATGCTACTCGAGCCATCGCTTCCGCTTCCCGGGCGACACGCTGGCCCTCGTCGACATCCACGAAATAGAGCAGCGCTGCGCCAACCACGAAGAAGCCGATCACGGCGAGAATTGCCGGCCGCATAGTGCCGGTTGACGCGATGATGATCGAGAAAAGAATCTGTCCAAAAATGCCCGCAAACCGGCTGAACACGCTGAAGAACCCAAAAAACTCTCCCGACTTGTAGGCCGGAATGATGCTCGCGAAAAGCGAACGACTCAGTGCCTGTGTCCCGCCCTGAACCATGCCTACAAGGGCAGCCAGAATGTAGAAGTGCGTCGCCGTACGCATGAGATATCCAAGGACGCTGATTCCCGCGTACACGAGCAGCCCCAGGAATATCGACCGCTTCGCGCCGATACGGCCGGCAAGCATGCCGAATGCAAACGAGAAAGGCACGCCAGCGAACTGGACGATGAGAATCGCCAGGATCAGACTGTTGCGCGGGATACCGAGCTCGGTTCCATAGACCGACGCATTTCGGATGATGGTGCCGATGCCGTCGCTGTAAATCAGATAGGCAAGCAGAAACAGAAATGTCTGCCGGTACTTCCGCAGTTCACGAAACGTTTCGGAGAGCCTTACAAACGCGACGACAACGGGATTTCTGCCTCCGCTCTCGTTTTCGTCGAGTCGTATTGGCGGTTCTTTCACATACCGGAGCAGCGGAATCGAGAACAGGAACCACCACACCGCGACGGACAGAAACGCGAGTCGCACGGGTAACGTCCCCGCTGGCGACAGCTTGTCGGCTGCGTCCGAAAGTCCGATTATCTCCGGTTTTGAGATCCACGCCAGGTTGAGCGCAAGGAGAATCCCCCCGCCGAGATAGCCAATCGCGTACGCCGCGGTCGAAGCTCGGTCCCGTTCGTGTTCCCTGGCGACATGCGGCAGCAGCGCTTCATAGAATACGTAACTGCCTTGCATGCCGAGGTTCGCCATGATGAACAGGACTGCGGCGAGCAGCAGGTCGCCGCGCTGTATCAGATACATGAGAGTGCAGGCGGTCACGCCGACCCCCATGAAGAAACCCAGCATGCGCTTCTTTACCGCCGCGTAATCCGAAATCGTACCGAGTATCGGAGAAATCACCGTGGCGATTATCAGCGCGATCGTGCTGGCAATCGACCAATAGGAGAGAGCCTGGACCTCGGGACGCCCAGCGCCGGCAACCGCGATGAAATAGATCGGAAACACTGCAACGGCGATGGTCGTTTGCGCCGCGGACGTCGCCCAGTCGTACATTGCCCAGGCGCGAAGCTCCCGGCGATGCAAGCCGAGTCTTTGAAGCAGGGGTGACGAACTATCGGGTTCAATCATCGACTGCAAATTGAAGCCGCAGGTCGAGGTGGCGCCAGTATACCCCCGGACGCACCGCGACCACCCCCGCCTCCGAACGAATGAATCAGTTCATGCGTTGTACGCGCGCCTGCTACATGGTCGCGCGGGTCCGCGAGAAGATCAGCGCGGCCCGGGTTCAGACACGGTCGCAGGAGCCATGCGCGGCACCAGCAGATGGATCACCAGCAGCGCCGTGACATACGCAAGACCGCAGAACAGAAAGACGGGTGTGTAGTTGTTGCCGTTTGCCTGAAGCACGGCGCCGGTGGCCCGCTGAAAGAAAAATCCACTTGCCGCACCCGCGAACCCGCCAATTCCAACAACAGTGCCGATCGCACGTTGCGGAAACATGTCACTCGGAAGCGTGAAGAGATTGGTCGACCACCACTGGTGAGCCGCCGCCGCCAGACCGACAACCGCAACAGTTGCCCACAGAGTCGGCGCAGCGGGTGCAAACATGGTCGGCACGATCGCGAGAGCTGCGATGAGCATCGTCGTCTTCCGCGCCTTGTTCAAACTCCAACCCCGGCGCATGAAAGCCCCGGAAATCCACCCGCCACCCACCGAACCGACATCGGCAAGCAGGTAAATCGCGATCAGCGGCGCCGCCACCTTCGCCAGCTTCACATCAAAACGGACATCGAGAAACTTCGGCAGCCAGAACAGATAGAACCACCACACCGGGTCAGTCAGCAGCTTCCCCATAATGAACGCCCATGCCTGCCGATGACGCAGAACCTGCGACCACGGCACCGACGCCTGGGACCGGGTTCCATCCGCGGCAATCGTCTCTCCGCTCGCGTCGCCAGCCGGCGAGCGGTACATCAGCAGCCAGAAAATCAGCCAGACAAATCCCATTGCGCCCGTGACAACGAACGCCGCCCGCCATCCCCAGGTCAGTGCGATCACTGGCACAACGATCGGCGTGACCAACGCGCCGATGTTGGTTCCTGCGTTGACGATCCCCATCGCGAAGGCGCGTTCCCTTACCGGAAACCAGGCGGCAATCGCCTTGATCGACGCGGGGAAATTTCCGGATTCTCCGAGCCCCAGGGCAAATCGAGCGGCGCCGAAGCCTCCGGCCGTGCTCGCGAGCGCGTGCGCCATCGCCGCTATGCTCCATACGGTAACCGAGACAGCAAAGCCGAGTCGCACCCCGATGCGGTCGAACAATCGTCCGGCACCGACATAGCCCAGCGCATATGCGAGCGTAAACCAGGATACGATGGCCGCGTAGTCAACCTCGGACCAGCCAAGCTCGCTCTGCAGTGTCGGAGCGAGAATGCCGAGTACCTGTCTGTCGACATAGTTGATCGTGGTGGCGAAGAAAAGCAGCGAGCAAATCGTCCAGCGGTATCTTGCCGTCACTGTGGTGTCCTGCGTGACATCCGGCGCCGCAGTCATCGGCGCACCCTGCCGCCGCCGTGCTCTGCTCCGGCGATCGCAGAGGCGGCCCCGCGTTTGCCGGCGATTTTCACCGCCTCCCCAACCGCAGCCGTAATGCGCTCGAAGAGGCCTCCCGCAATCCAGTCAGCCGGTGCCATCCACGATCCACCGCACGCCACGACATTATCGAGCGCCAGGTACTGGCTCACGTTAGCGGCAGTGATCCCTCCCGTCGGCATAAACCTGACTTCCCTGAACGGCCCCGATATAGCGCGCAGCAACGGTATGCCCCCGATCGCCTCGGCGGGAAAAAACTTGAGTACGCTCAAGTTCTTTTCCAGCGCTGCACCGATCTCGGTCGGCGTGCATACCCCCGGATAAACCGGTACGTCAACGCCTAGGCAGTACTCGACCACACCCTGGTTGAATCCGGGCGAAACCACGAATGCCGCGCCTACATCGCACGCCTCCCGCGCC
>JBBJNV010000027.1 GCA_037721215.1 Gemmatimonadaceae bacterium | reverse complement strand
GCCGGTTTGCTGGTGGCGACCACAATCGACGCTACAGGCCGATCGAACCGGGACGTGAAGTTTCGCTGCCAATCTCGTTCGTTGGGCCAAGGCCCCAGGTTCCACGCGACAGGTTCCTGGGGGATGCCGAGATGAGTCAGGAATTCGAAGTATTGATCCTGAACGTGCTGAACCGGATGTGCCGCGATTCGTTCGGTGGTAAACAGCCAGTTGGCATCGCGTGCGCGTGCGACGTTGAATCCGAGCCGCCGGCGCGCACCCGATAGTGCGGTGAGAAAGCCCGCTTTGAAGTACACCTGAAGGTCTATCAACAGGTCGAAATTCCGGTCTCGCAATGCTGCGGCTGCATCGCTGAATGCACGCCATCCGCGGGAGCGATCAAAAACAATGAATTCGTCGACTGCGGGGTGACCGCGAACGAGACTGGCGGGAACGGCTTGCAGGACCCAGGTGATGTGACAACCCGGCAGGGCGCGTTTCAAGGCATTGATGACAGGAAGCACGTGCACCGCGTCACCTACTGCACTCATCATTACTATGCAGATCCGGCGCGGCGGTGACGCGTCGGTCATTCGCCTGGGCCAGCATCCAGACGCAGCATCGAAATCTCCCTTTCGGTCACGTCGATCTGCCTGCTGTCCCTCCATTTGCTGATCGATCGTTCGATACGCGCGAGGTTGGCCTGCTCGACCATCGGATCTCCCGGAACGTGAAAGCGGATTCTGTCGACGTCCAGCACATGCGCCGCGGCTCCATCCGGCCCGTCCCAGGTGATCAGCACGTTGCGCAGATTGAGATCCGGGTGATGCGCGCCCGCGCGAGCCAGAGATGTCATCAAGCGTCGCGCCGCGCGCAGGCAGGCATCACGCTGCTCACCTGATTCGATCCTGGCCAGAATCGTAAAAAGGTCGTGACCGTTCTTGATTTCACGGGTGGCGACGTCGCTGCGTCTTAAAACTGGCCCCGCGCGGTAGGTTACGAACGCAACGATCTCCGGCGTCGATACTTTCGAGATGCGAAGCCGCAGCGAATTGACGAGCTCGCGGAGCCCGCGGGTGGGGGGCATGAACAGATCGCTGTTTGCTTTGGCCAGTGCCCCCCCGCGCATGGCGTGCCGGACCACGACATCGCCGCACCCATCAGCCAGTGGGATGGCATACACCGGCGCGCGACCCGTCAGGATGCGGGCCTCAGGCTGCGCGGCGGCGTACGAATAGAGTGTTCCTGACGCGAGAATGGTTTCGAGCACAGCGTGACACGGTTCGATCACAAGGCCCCGCGCGCCGGAAACGCGGATTTTTGCGTAACCCGGCATGGCCAGATCGAGCGCCATCAGCCGCTCGCTCTCACGCGTGCAATCGCCGTGAGCAGTGCGCCAGCCTTGTTCTCCGTTTCCTCCCATTCACGCTCGCCAACGGAGTCAGCGACGATTCCTGCGCCGGCCTGGACGCTTGCAACCCCCCCGCTGATGATGCACGTGCGGATCGTGATCGCGAGATCCATTCGCTGCCCGCCGCTCGCGATGTAGCCAACCGCGCCCGCATACGCGCCGCGCGCTACCGGCTCCAGCTCGTCGATAATCTCCATCGCCCGAACCTTGGGCGCACCGGTCATCGTACCGGCCGGAAATGTCGCGCGAAAAACCTCCATCGCCGTCACCTCTGAATCGACCTCGCCTTCCACCTCGCTGACGATATGGAGAACGTGAGAGTATTTCTCTACCTGCATGAACTCGGTGACTTCTACCGATCCAAAACAGGCAACACGGCCGACATCGTTGCGTCCGAGATCGACGAGCATGATGTGTTCGGCGCGTTCCTTTGGGTCCGCCAGCAACTCCGCGGTGAGTTGCGCATCCTCGTCGGCATCGACGCCTCTTCTTCGCGTACCGGCGATAGGGCGGACAGTCACCCGGTTGCCGGTTTTTCGCACCAGCAGCTCGGGAGAGCTGCCGACAATCTCGGTCCCATCGAGCACGACGTGGTACATGTACGGCGACGGATTGAGGGCACGCAACACCCGGTAGAGCGAAACGGGGTCAAAGTCGGCCTCGAGCTCGATTCGCCTCGACAGTAGCACCTGAAAGCAGTCTCCGGCGAATATGTATTCGCGGATGCGCTCGACGGCGTCGAGGAACGCGGACCGCTCGATGCTCGACCGGCCCGTCGCAGGGGCGCGATTTGAATCAAGCGCGAGCTGGCCAAGTGGAGAGGGATCGCGCAGCCGGCGCTGCAGCTCATCGATCTCCAGCGATGCAGTATCGAACAGCTCGCGGAGATCCGTACTCGATCGCGAGGCATCATCCCGAAGATGAACACCGACGACGATACGAGCCTGCGACCTGAGGCTGTCGACAATGATCATCGACCTGGTGAAGATGAAGATGCTGTCAGCCAGGCCATCGTCGCCGGGGCGGCGCGGAAGGTTCTCGATGTGCCGGACAATGTCGTACGCGAAATAGCCCACCGCACCGGTCCAGAAAGCGCCAAGCTCGGGAACTTCGACCGGAGTGGCGCTGTTGATCCTCGAATCCAGATCCGCCAGCGGATCGGCGGGCGTCCGCGCGTTATGCCAACCGCTGGCACTATTCCAGTCTTCCACGGTGCCGGCGCGAAGCCGCCACGCCCCCTGGGGCTCAGTGCCGAGGAATGTGTAACGGGCCCAGGTCTCACCTCCGGCGGGTGCGGATTCGAGAAGAAAAGCAAAGGAACCGCGCCGTACCTTGGCAAACGCCGACACCGGCGTGTCCGTATCCAGGAGACAATCGCGCCACACCGGAACGATTCTCGATGCGCCCTGGCGCATTGCACCGTTCGACAGCGGTTCGTTCGCGAGCGACATGAAACGATCGAATGAGCCGTTGCTCATGAGATTCGGAACAGCGGTGTTTGAAAAGTGTTATTCAATTGCCCCGGCACATCTCTCACATACCTTTCCCTGATGATGCGACGGTCAACCGCGGCGCTGTTCGCCGCCAGCACTTTAGTGGCTGCAATATCGCCCTTCCTGAAGCTGAATGCGCAGGGGTGGAACGATCCGCGCAGTCGCGCCCTTGTGGAGCAGGCAACCGAGCGGCGAGCGAGGCAGATCGCTGACACCGCGCTGGCAAGTTACCAGGCGGCCGCCCACGGATATCTCACCTTTCTGGCGCAGGTTGGAGAGGGGTTCACCGAACCTCCAAAAATCGTCAAGGCCGACGAGCTCGCGCTGGAGGTCTACTGGCGTGCGCCGAACCTCAGCAAGCAGCGAATTGCCGGCCGACGCGACACGCTCCTGTTACCCACCGACATCAACTATCATCGCGATCACCTCGGCATCGTTCAGAATAATTTCCCCAGTATCATCCGGCTCGGCGACGGCGATGAGGTCCGCGATGTTCCACATCCGCTATCGGCAGCGGGCTTGCTGGAATACGACTATGCCGTCCGCGATTCCCTGGAAATTCGCCTTGGCCCGAGGAGCCTCAACGTCTACGAGGTTCGCGTTCGCCCGAAAAACGATCGCTCGCCACGCGCAATCGGCGCTGTATACATCGACAGGGAAAGCGGGGAAGTGGTGCGGATGGCGTTCAGTTTCACGCGGGCCGCGCTCAAGGACAAGGATCTCGAGGATGTAAGTGTCGTACTCGAGAACGGCCTGATCGACGGCAGATTCTGGTTGCCGCGCAGGCAGGAAATCGAAATCCGCCGAACGGGAACATGGATGGAGTACCCGGCCCGCGGCATCATTCGCGGGCGCTGGGAAATCTGCTGCTATGAGGTGAACAAGACGCTGCCGCAGGCGCTGTTTGCGGGGCCCGAGATAGTACTGGCGCCACGCGGAACCCAGTCTCCATTTCCTTTCAAGGGAGGCATACTCGACTCGCTTCCTCCCGATGTCCGGGCGGCAACGGACGAAGACGTCGCAAAGGTGCAGGAAGAAGCGCGCGCTCTGGTGCGCGGTCAGGCGCTGGCGCGAAGCCAGACACTTTCTCTCTCGGCGCGGAAAGTATCCGATATCGTCAGGGTAAATCGCGTTGAGGGCCTTGCCATTGGCGGTGGGCTCGCGCGCCGGCTCGGTGACGGGTTTACGATCAGCGCGCGCGGGCGCTATGGGCTGGCTGACGAGAGATTGAAAGCGCGCGGCGAAATTTTCTACCGCCGTGCAAGCGGGGCAGGATTTGGTATCGCCGCTTACGACGATCACCGAGATGTAAGCGATGAGATGGAGACGTCGCAGGTGAGGAACAGCATCGCCGCCCAGGAATTCGGGAGTGACTACACTGAGCCGTTTGGCGTCCGCGGTTTCTCACTGATTGCGCGGACCCCCGCTGCACGTGGCTGGAGCGCATCGATCGAAGCGGCGACGGAAAACCACCGGCCGCTCGCGGTGAATGCACGGCCAGCATCCGGTCTGTATGAGCCTGCCATCGATGCATTGTATATGCGCGAGCGGCGGTTGACACTTGTGGTCGATCGCGCAACTCGCCTCATCGGTCCGGGCGTGGAAGCACGCTTGCACGGTGAAGCGAGTGGGATGGCCTATCGCCGGCACCCCCGCGCTTCAGACATCGACCCGCTGTTTGCGGCCGGCGATGATTTGATGTCGAGATATTCATTCAGCGGGAATTTTGAACGACCGTTTGGCCGTCGGCGCATCGTGGCGCATTCGCTGCTCGCGCTTGCCGCAGGCAGTTCCAGGTTGCCGCCGCAACACCTGGTCTATCTGGGTGGTCCTGTCACAGGGCCGGGGTACGAATTCCACGAGTTCGCGGGACGCGGCGGGGTGAGTCAGCGACTCGAACTGCGAACCCCGTTGCCCTTTCCGTCGATCAAACTGGGCCGCTACGGCCGCGCTCCTGCAGAAATTACATTCGCTCCGTACGTCCATGTATTGAGGTCCGAAGGACCGAGGTCACGTCGGTCCGTGCCTGTCAATTGGCAGTTTGGACCAACCGTCCAGGGTTGGTACCCCTCAGCCGGAGCAGGCCTGCTATCGGTGTTCGATCTCCTGCGCATAGATGTCTCGCGAGGATTACGCGACGGGCGCTGGATGTTTTCGGTCGACGTCGGGCGGGATTTCTGGGCGGTGCTGTAAAACTTCTCGGGGTCTCCTCCCGATCGAGTGATTTGGGGTGAGAGACCCCCGGAAAGGGACAGTGGCGTGTTTTGCGTTTCCTGTTTTTCAGTTCACCGTTTTTCAGTTTACTGCGCACCGTGATTGATCCTCACGCCCCCGAATCTGATGCAGTCGATAGGGGTCACGGATGAACGGGCAACGGTGTCACAGTAAACGCACAACGCGCCACTGACTGGGTTTAGCCCCGATGACCCACACGACCGGGAGAGGACCCACTTTTCGGTTGACGTGGGGCGGGATTATGGAGGGGTGCCGTTATTCTTTCTGGCCGCTGTTCTTCAAATTCAGATTCTGAGTTTCCACTTAGTCCAGATAACAACACTGGCGCAGGGTTTCCCGTTCCTCCCGAATGCCGTGAATTCTGGCGGAGATGACTGCGCACCATAGACCTCGAGGGCGCCGAGCTCCGCTCCGGAGACGAAGTCATCGGGGGTGCCGCCAGCGTCAGCCCACAGATGGCCATCGACGTAGTACCTGACACAGTCCCCCAACCTGCCAGTCACGTACGGTTGTCCGCTCGAGGTGGTTCCAATTCGGAAGGAAGGAATTATACGGAGAAGATCGGTCAGCCTGGGAGGATTTCTCCGGGCGATTTCGTCCGGCGACAAATAGCGGCCCGCCCCCAACGTCTTCCGACTTGCGAAGCCGACTTGCTGGAGGCCGTGCTCGCGAAGCGCCGAAACCCGGACGGTCTCGAGCACGGGAATAAATTTTGTAAGCTTCACTTCGACGAGCCGCCCGGCACCCGATTCAACTTCGACCGGTACCCTCACGGGCTCGAAACCAAGGCGGCGCACGACCACACCGCGTGTGCCGGGCCGTAAGCCACCCAACCCGAAAGAGCCGTCGGCACCTGAAAGTGTCACGGCCCCATCGTCTTCGGATGACACGCGTGCGCCCGCGATCGGCGCGTTCGCGGCGTCGAGAATGCGGCCCCGCACCACTCCAATACCCCGCTTGACGCGGCGGCTCACGGGTGAGCCGCTGTTCCGCCCGCCTGCCCCCTCCGTGACTCCACCAGGAGGCGAAAGACGAAAGGGTACAATCGCGATCCCCGAGCTGAAGTTTGCCCTGAGGGCCGCTGTTGTATCGCTTCCCCTCGATGCAGCTATCCCGGTCTCCAGATCGGATGGAATTCCGCAGAGCTCGTACGAACCATCGGACAGAACCGTCGTCGTCCGCTTCTGCGGAGTACGAGCAATCGACTTTCGGTCCACTTGATAATCCGTCCACTCAATCGAAACCACCGCCCCCGTCGATGGTTGTCCGGTCTCGGCGTCGAAAACCATCCCGATCGCCATGGAGGATCCCAGCTTTCTCTCGGCAGGAGTGCATTTCCGCTCTACCAGGCTACTGGCCGAGGGCGTGCTGATGACGACGAAGATTGAATCACTCGCGCTCGACTGGAACGTGCGCGTTCGCAGCCTTATCCCCAGGGTGTCAAGGAAGGGATGAAAGGCTTCGAGCTCGTACGACCCTGGAGGTAAGTCGGCCATGCGAAATCTTCCCGAAGCGTCGGCAATTGCACTGTGCGAGGTGCCGGCCACCTGAATTATTGCCTGACTCAGCGCTCTTCCCCGAACGCTGTCGATCGCGAACCCAACCACGACACCAGCGGCCGTAACGGGCCGTTGTGCGGCCAGAGGCACCGAGAGGGCAGACAGCGCGATTGCGATGCTACTCGCTTGAAACAGAGCGGATCCCGCTTTTTTCCCGACCATGTTGCAAGTCACGATCGTCTCTCGGAAGCCGGACATCAACCCGCAATGACCGAGGTAAACAGCACTTGAGTTTCGCCCGACGCGGCGCAGGTGAGGCCAGGGCAAATCAGTCGCGCCAATATTCCACTGGTATCAGATTCAAAGCAAGAATCAGTTGCGAACGCGAACGATTCTCCGCGCAGCGCGGCGATTGTCATGCTGCCGACAACCAGGCCCACATTGAGCGAATGCAATCCGGGGAACCAGTTGAACGCTGCTAGCGAACCACGTGACAAGTGGTTGCTGCCAATCCTCGCCGGGATCCTGCCAGCGGGTGCTCTTGCCGCTATCACTGGCTCCGTCGGAGACAGTTACTGGGAAGCGGCCGTACGTTCCAATCTCATCACCGATCAGGGCCTGCTGACAGAGATCGCGAGACGTTCACACGCAGTGATCGCGCCGCGACTGGCGGTGTCCGACAACGCACGCGCGGCGCTGCCCGAACGGCTCGCGAGACGCTTCCACGTTCTGCCACTTGCCGTCTCGGCATCCACACTCGATATCGCGACTTCGAATCCATATGACATGGACTGCGAGCAGATGCTTGCCTTCGTGTCCGGCCGCTCGGTGCGGATGTCACTGGCGCCGCCATTGTTGATTGCTGAGCGTATCGAACAGGTATACAGCGCCCAGCCTGTGTCAAAGCCGGGAACAGCGAATAGACAAACGCCGCCTGACTCCCCCGCTCGGTCAGGTGAATCGCCGCCTTCAGCGGGTATCGCCGATACAATCGTCGGTCTCGTCGATAGTATCGTCGCCGATGGCATCAATCAGAGAGCCAGCGACATCCACCTCGAGCCGGAAGAGAATGGCATCGCCGTCCGCCATCGCGTGGACGGGCTCCTCCGCCACGTCGCGGTACTGTCGAAACCCGTTGGCGTGCCGCTCGTGTCACGCATCAAGATCATGGCGAAGATGGATATCGCCGATCGACTGAGGCCTCAGGGAGGTCATGCATCGATTTCTCTCGGCGGGAGCAGAATCGATCTCAGAGTGTCGACGCTGCCCGCCTCGCACGGCGAAAAGGTGGTCATCCGCATACTCGACCCCCGCCACGCCCTTCGATCCCTCGAATCCCTCGGCCTCGATGCTTTCGATGCGCCACGCATGAAAAAGCTTCTTGAAGTGCGCGAGGGGCTCATCCTCGTCACCGGCCCAACTGGGTCGGGCAAAACGACAACACTGTATGCCGCGCTAAGTCAGATTCAGCATCGCGGTCTGAACGTCATCACGGTCGAAGATCCGGTTGAATACCGCATTCCCGGAATCGTGCAGGTACAGATCAACGACAAGGCGGGCCTCACTTTCGCCTCGGCGCTGAGGTCAATTCTCAGACAGGACCCCGATGTCGTTCTCATCGGCGAGATTCGAGACCGCGAGACGGCGGCAATCGCAATCCAGGCTTCGCTGACAGGCCATCTTGTGTTCGCCACCCTTCATACCAACGATGCCTGCAGCTCCATCACGAGACTGACGGATCTCGGCGTAGATAGCGCCAAATTATCGGCCGCACTCAAAGGCGTTATCGCGCAGCGGCTGATAAGGAAACTGTGCAGCAATTGCTGCGTCGTGGCTAATAGCGGGGCGCCGGTGCAGCTGCGACCATCCCTCTCACGGAACATCATGGTCTTCGCCCCGGCGGGATGCGTTCTCTGCGGAATGAGCGGCTATCGCGGCCGGATAGCCGTTACGGAAATTATTCAGATCGACTCCGACCTGGAGCGAGCCATCGCCGACCGGTCGACGGCGGACGTCCTGACTCAGGTGGCGCGTCGCGGTGGTTCGAGATCGCTTTGGGAATCGGGAGTCGCACATCTCGTTCGCGGCGAAACCGATGGCGATGAGCTGCTGAGGGTGCTCGAGCAGCAGATTCGATCGCCTGCCGTCGCAGCGAATGCCGAACGCGGCAGCGCACAAACGCTGGTGCCCGATGACAAACTCCCGGACGTGGAAGCTGATACTCGCACGGCGCCACGTAAGTCGCTTGATTCGTTTCAGGATGCAACCACCCGGGAGCAGGGAGATGACCTCGAGGTGCCGGCAATGACCGGCATAACCGCCGGGGTAGTGGATGTATATGTCATCCGGCCGCTGCCGGAAGGCTGGAAGATTCTGGTGGTCCAGCGCGCGGTTGACACTCGCTGCCCGAATGCATGGGAAACCATACATGGGCGGATCGAGCGGAGTGAGCGCCCGGAGGATGCTGCAGTACGCGAGGTGATGGAGGAGACAGGGCTCACCATCGTCCGGTTGTACAACGTGACAGTGCAACCGTTTTATCTGCACATGTTCCAGACCGTCCAGCTCGCCGTCGTGTTCGCCGCATTCGTTGACGAGCCAGCGACGGTCGCGCTTGGAGAGGAACACCAGACGCACGAATGGCTGTCCGCCGCCGACGCGGCGTCGAGGTTCGTCTGGCCGCGTGAGGTCGAAGCGCTCACGCACATCCGGAAGCTTCTTGCATCGGGCGATGCCGGCCCAGTCGAGGACGTTCTGCGCGTGTTTTGAGAGCCCCGGGCTAGCGCACCTTCACGGTCGTCAGATTGCCTGTACCAGTCGGTGCGTTCGGCTTGACTCTTACACTCTTGGCCGGAATGCCGACGTAGACGTGGTAGGGCCGCACATCCTTTGTCGCGACCGCACACGCGCCCACCATTCCTTCCTCCCCCACATGCACTCCCGCCAGGACCGTCGCATGGTAAGTGATGCGAACGCCGTCGCTCAGTGTCGTAACCGCGTCAGTCACATCTCTTTGATCGACAATGCTGTGCGTGTGGCTGTAGATGTTTGCGTAATCGCTGATCGACACCCGGTTGCCGATGGCAAGACCGCCGCGATCGTCGAGCAGCACATGGCGGTGCACCACGACGTCGTCACCGACATCCATGTTGTAGCCAAACGAGAACTCCACGTTCTGGAACGCCTTGAAGTTTGCACCGCACCTCTTGAAGATCTGCTGAGCCAGCAATCTCCTCAGCCTGACTCCGAGATCCACGTTCTGGCCGCCGAGTGGCGTGCGATCGAACGAATACCAGAGCCAGAGAAGGGGTTTGACGCGCTGAAACTTCTCATCGTCGCATTCGGCGTAGTACTCCGGCTCGAGCGTGACATTCCGCGGATCGAGCGCACTAAGCGCAAGTCGCGTTAAAAGCGGCAGCGCAGTATCCTCCACCGACGTCTCCCAGTCCGTAGAGTACTGCGGATACGCTATGTCACACAGCGTCTGTCTGCATAACAGCGCCCAGTCAGCCGGCCTGTCGGCTAGTGCGGCATCCATCTGCGACAGCCAGTCCATCGTTGCAGATGCGGTCGGGCGTTCAGATAGCTTGCGAAGCGGCAGAAGGGTCATTTGGGTCGGTTCAGGTCGTTGCGTTTCGTCATGGGCTTAAGCTATCACTGACTAACCTTCAGGGGATAACTGCCGGCGGAAAAATGAGCAACTATGCTCCTCATCGCCGTGTCGAAAGGTTGGCAATCGATCTGAGTCGGGGCCAAGATCAGGAGGTCAGTCGCAACGGTTGCTCTACTTTCAAGGGGAGTATTTACAATGTCGGTGCGTGCGTTTGCAGCTTTCGTCTTCGCATGTTGCGCCATGAGCCGGGTAAGCGATGCCCAGCAAGTCGAGGCCGTAACCGGACGGTTATTGTTCGCAGCAGGAACCGAAGCGATTGGTTTCCGCGACGGCGCGGTGATCGATCCTGCCCTGTCGCTCCATTTCGGGTATGAACGGCCACTCGGCAACTCCCGCGTCGGTATCAGGTTGGCCGGAAGCTTTACCGGGAACGCCCACAACAATGCAGACTCTGAATCCTACGGACGCTTTTACGGCGCAGGCCTTTTTTCAACCTATGCGCTCTCGACGGCACGAGCGCTCCGGCCGTATCTGATCGCCGGTGCAGGAATTGAACGCCTTAGCACCACCAGGACTCTCCAACGCGTGGGTGACAGCGGCGCTCGGTCGGTTTCGCTTGTTGGGCAGAGCAGTGCCTCACTCTCGGGCGGAGCTGGCCTTCTCTCCCGTCTTGGGCCTGCGTCGGTATTCGCCGAAACTCGCCTCACCTGGTTCCCGGGTGGCTCGCAAACAAGACGAGCAGCCATACCCATTTTGGTCGGCCTGCGGTTTTAGCCGTCTTCCCTATCGCGCCGATCCGCCCGACGCCCGGGCCCTTACTAGCGCTCGCTCTCGTTCGATTCTCTGCAGCACCTGCTCCCAGAGAGAGTTGCGCTGACCCTGGAACGTTACTGTCAACGGGTGATCGACATCGATGTCGCCGGGATACACATAAACCGCGCTCTGCGTTTCTCGCTGTCGCAGGCGCTGCTCGCCGAAGCCGGTGCTCAACGGTATGACATCGATCGGCCTGAAATCCTGGCCACCACTCGTTATTACAAGATCCATCGGGCTGAACCTCGCGTTGTCTTCGAGTCCGTAAAAAGACACGTACCACAGATCGGGAGCGCGCCCTCCAGACCGGCGCGTGATCTGTTCAATCGTCCTTCGGTTGCTTTCCTGCAGATCCCGCAGTGCACGGTAGGAATCCGGAGTGAGAAGACGAATAATGTTCTCATCGAGTGGAATGGCGCGGACGATCAGCCCCGGCGGCTCCAGCCGGGTTGCAATGTCGTCCTGGCGCAGCGAGCCGTAGCCAACGGGGACGCTGCCTCGGCCCGCGCTGTCGTCGACCACCACGGGCGCCGGATCGCCGCCAGCCGCGCCCGGCGTGGACGGCGCGCAAGCCGCGACGACAATTACGCCTGCCGCCCAAACCAAAAATATCCGTACTACCACCGCGATCGGCGTCCAGACCCGGAATGACCTCATCGCCGGCATGCCTGGCATCCAGACACGAAACATTTCATGCGGCACCCTCACTCCGCGGAACTTCGAGAGGAGCATCCACTGTATCGCTGTCCGGCTGCACAGCAAGCGAATGCGCTGCAACGATCGACGAAACTGCCGCTGCCAGCTCGTCACGACCTGCACCGGTCATGGCGCTGAACTCGATGGTCTGCGCTGGATCGAGCATCAGCCCCCTGACGATCTCGCCGGTGCGAGCAGCAACACTAGCCCGGGATAGCTTGTCGACCTTCGTAAGGACTACGATCGTCGGTATTTCGAGGTGGGCGAGAAAATCCAGCATGGAGACGTCATCTTCGCTCGGTGCACGCCTGATGTCCAGCAGTTGCACCACCCCGGCCAGCCTTGTCGTTCCGCCAAGATAGCCCTCGAGCAACGGGCGCCATTCAGCCTTTCGCTCTTTCGAGATCTTCGCGTACCCGTAGCCCGGGAGGTCAGCCAGCACGAAGCGATCGTTGACGAGAAAGAAATTGATCTCGCGGGTCCGGCCCGGAGTGCGGCTCACTCTCGCGAAGGCTTTGCGTTTCACCAACCGGTTGAGAAGCGACGACTTGCCAACATTCGACCGGCCGGCGAACGCAATTTCCGGCAGGTCTGTGTCCGGCCGCCAGCCGCCAGCAGACGCCATTCCACCCATGAATTCCAGCGACCGGATAACCAGCGGGTCTGCACCGCCGGCATCAGCCATCAGTGCGCCGTAATGACGTCTTGAATCGACTCACCGCCGTTGTGAGCGTGATCGCCCGCGCGGGTCGCTCGCGCCGCGCGCCGCGCCGCCGCTTTCTTGAGCGAATCGCCCCGCATTGCAATTGCCAGGACCTCGTCCATCGTCTTCACAGGGTGAAACCGAACCGCCGCGCGAACCTCTTCAGGCAACTCGTCGACATCTCGCGCGTTGCCGAAGGGAATGATGACATCCGACACCTTGTTGCGGTGCGCGGCAACCGACTTCTCCTTGAGGCCGCCTATTGGCAGCACACGCCCTCGAAGCGTTATCTCGCCCGTCATCGCAACGTCCCCGCGCACGGGTACACCAGTCAATGCGCTGATTACGCTGGTAGCAATGGCAATCCCCGCCGAGGGCCCGTCCTTCGGCGTCGCACCGGCAGGCATGTGAATGTGGATGTCCCGATTCTTGTAAAAGTCCGCATCGAGGCCCAGCTGGCGGGCACGGGTGCGCGCATAACTGAGCGCCGCGCTCGCGGATTCCTTCATCACATCACCCAGGGTGCCGGTAAGCTGCAATTTCCCCCGCCCCTTCACCACGCTGACTTCGATTTCGAGAACCTCGCCGCCGACGGATGTATAGGCCAGGCCAGCCGCCACGCCGACTTTGTCCTCGAGCGACGTGTCATCCGGATCGAATGGCGGCGAACCAAGCAGCTCCTTCAAGTCTGCCGACCGAACAATCTGAGTCGCGGACCCGGCCATATTCTCGGCTCGCTTTCGAGCGAGTTTTCTCGCCACTCGCGCAATCCGCCGTTCGAGCTCGCGCACTCCCGCTTCCCGCGTGTACCCCCGCATGATGGCCGCAAGAACATCAGGCTCAAACGTAATGTCGGAACTGCTCAGACCGTTTGCCTCGAGCTGGCGAGGCACGAGATACTGACGCCCGATAGCCAGCTTTTCATGGTCGAGATAACCGGCCAGCCGGATAATCTCCATTCTGTCGCGGAGTGCTTCCGGAATGCCTGAAAGACTGTTGGCCGTAGTGACAAACAGCACCTGCGACAGATCGTAGTCGACTTCGAGATAGTTGTCATTGAACGCAGTGTTCTGCTCAGGGTCGAGAACCTCCAGCAGTGCAGACGCCGGGTCCCCACGGTAATCCTGCCCAAGCTTGTCCACCTCATCCAGCAGAATGACCGGGTTGACGACCTCGGCACGACGCATCGCCTGGATAATCCGCCCGGGCATCGAGCCGATGTACGTGCGCCGGTGCCCCCTGATCTCGGCTTCATCCCTCACTCCGCCAAGCGCCATCCGGATGAATTTTCTGCCGAGTGCGCGGGCAATCGATTTGCCGAGTGATGTTTTGCCTACGCCGGGGGGGCCTACGAGACACAATATCTGGCCGTCGATGCGGCCCACGAGCGCGAGCACGGCAATGAAATCGAGGATGCGGTCCTTTACCTCCTCCAGCCCGTAATGGTCTTCGTCCAGGATCTGTCGCGCATGCGTCACATCCAGCACTTCGTCCGTGCGTTCTTCCCACGGAAGCCCGATAATCCAGTCGACGAAATTGCGAGAGACTGTGAACTCGGGTGACATGGGTGACATCCGGCGCAGTTTTCTCAATTCCCTGAGAGTGCGCGTGCGCACCGGATCCGGCATCGGCTTGTTTGCGACTTGCGTCTCGAGGTCACCGAAGTCGTCGCCGTCCTCCTCGCCGAGCTCCTTGTGAATCGCCCGAAGCTGTTCCTGCAGATAAAACTCTCGCTGATTCTGAAAAAGCGCTCCGCGAACATCGTCGTCGATCTTTCGTTCGAGACGTAGGAGCTCGCTTTCGCTGTTCAGTGTTTTCGCAAGCGCGTCGAGCAGGCTGCTCAATGTGAGAGCCTCGAGCAGCTTCTGCCGGACATCGAATTTCACCGGCATGTGAGCAGCGACGCCCCATGCCTGCCGCTCTTCCGACTCTGTGCTCTGTATCAGGCCGACCACTTCCGGTGGTATCCGGCGGTGCAGCGCAACGTACTCTTCGAACAGTGACAACACCCTGTTGCCAAGCGCACGAGTCTCGGGTTCTCCGGTGGACTCGGTCCACTCCAGCGGAGAGGCAACCGCGCGCATGAACGGCCCGCCGCCGACATAGCGGGTGATCTTCGCGCGGGCAAACCCCTCGACAAGCACCCGTGTGCTGCCGTTTGGCAGGCGGGCCACCTGAAGCACTCTGCCAAGAACGCCGGTTCGATGCAGATCCCCCGCGCCGGGCTCCTGAGTTTCGCCCTCTCGCTGTGCGACGAGGAGGATGAGCTTGTCGCCTTCGACTGCCGCGTCGATTGCCGCCAGGGAAGGTTGTCGGCCTACCAGCAGCGGAATGACGACGTAGGGAAAAATGACGACATCACGCAGCGGGAGAACCGGTATGCGGGCTTGCGCCTGCAAAGTCTCGCCGTCACGCACGAATTCGTGAGTCACGATAGGTATGTGGGTAGCCTGTCAGCCGCCACTTGCGAGCCCTTCTGGCGCACACCGGCGCGGAGCCGTGTACGGGAAGCGGCTAACGGGATGCTGGTGGCAGATAGAGGAGGGTAGATGGCGTCGGGAAACCGATCAGGCTTCCTTCTTCCGGCGAATCGGCGATATCTCGAGCAGCGGCTGAGTGCCGTTCGTGATACAGGACTCGGTGACCTTGACTTCAACGACGTCCTCGCGGCTCGGAAGGTCGAACATCACCTCCATGAGCGTTTCTTCCAGAATGGCGCGCAGCCCACGGGCGCCGGTGCCACGTTTGAGTGCCTTCGTTGCGATTGCCGTCAACGCGCCTTCGTCGAAGGTGATCTTCACTTCTTCGAGTCCGAACAGCTTGGTGTATTGCTTGGTGAGCGCGTTCTTCGGCTCTTTGAGAATTCGTACGAGCGATTTCTCATCGAGCGCTTCGAGTGCGACGGTAACGGGGAGCCGCCCGACGAGCTCGGGAATCATGCCGTATCGAAGGAGGTCGTCCGGCTCCACTTCTGCAAACATCTGGGTTGGATCGGCATCCTTGCGCCCGGCGAGGTTGTTGAAGCCGATCTGGCGCCGTCCAACACGAGCTTCGATGATTTTTTCGAGACCGTCGAAAGCACCGCCGCAGATGAAGAGAATATCCTTTGTGTTGAGCTGGATGTACTCCTGCTGCGGATGCTTGCGTCCCCCCTGCGGCGGGACCGAAGCAATGGTTCCTTCGATGATCTTGAGGAGCGCCTGCTGCACACCCTCGCCAGACACATCGCGGGTGATGCTCGGGTTTTCCGACTTGCGTGCGATCTTGTCGATCTCATCGATGTAGACGATTCCGCGCTCGCACTCCGCAATGTTGAAGTCACCCGCCTGAAGCAGACGTACGAGGATGTTCTCGACATCCTCTCCGACATAGCCAGCCTCGGTGAGTGTCGTGGCATCCGCAATCGTGAACGGTACATCGAGAATCCGCGCCAGCGTCCGCGCCAGCAACGTCTTGCCAACGCCCGTTGGGCCGATCAGCAGGATATTGGATTTGTCCAGCTCAACGTCGTCGTCCTTGAGGGACGCGGAGTTGATACGCTTGTAGTGATTGTAAACCGATACCGCTAACGCCTTTTTCGCGTGCTCCTGGCCAATGACGTACTCGTCGAGCACGTCCTTGATCTCCTGCGGCGAGGGAACCTGCGTGATCGCCTCGGATACCTCCCGCTCCTCGTCCTCCGCCAGAATCTCGTTACACAGCGCAATGCACTCATTGCAGATGTACACTGACGGGCCAGAGATGAATTTCCGGACCGAATCTTTCGATTTTCCGCAAAACGAACAGCGGAGGTGTTTATCCTGCGACATGGGGGATGGGTGCCAGGGACGTCAAACGTAGGCTGCTGAACAACTAACAGCGGTTTCGGATATGGTCAAGCGCGAATACGTCACTGCCCTATCCCTTTACCGCCTCGATGATCTGGTTCTGGTTCTGGTTCGTAATCACATTATCGATTATACCGTACTCCTTGGCCTCTTCTGCCGACATGAACCGGTCGCGATCCATGTCTCGCTCAATCTGCTCGATGTTCCGGCCGGTGTGCTTGGCCATGAGCTCGTTCATCTTGGCACGGAGATAAAGAATTTCGCGGGCCTGGATCTCGATGTCTGCGGCCGTTCCCTGCGCGCCGCCACTGGGCTGATGAATCATGACGCGGGCGTGGGGCAGGGCAGACCGCTTGCCCGGCGTGCCAGCAGCAAGCAGAAAAGATCCCATGCTCGCCGCCAGACCCATGCAGGTGGTGTTTACAGGCGGCTTCAGGAACTGCATGGTGTCGTAGATCGCCATTCCCGCAGACACGCTTCCGCCCGGCGAGTTGATGTAGACGTGGATGTCCCGCTCGGGATTATCCGCCTGCAGGAACAGAAGCTGCGCAATGACGACATTCGCAACATCGTCGTTGATTGGAGTGCCAAGAAAAATGATGCGGTCCATCAACAGACGGGAAAAGACGTCATACGTCCTCTCGCCGCGACTGGAGCGCTCGATTACATAAGGCGTATACAGTGTCGGCATTGCGGGAACCTCAGCTTTCGGTGTGTACTTCGTTCTTGTCGAGCAGCCACGCAAAAACCTTGTCTTCAGTAAGGCTGCGTTCCATTTCCTTCAATCGGCCGCTCTTCTCGAGCTGGGCATACAGCTGGCCGGGATTGACTCCGCGCTTGCCGGCCTGCTCGGTGATCCGATCGTCAATGTCTTTCTCGCTCGCCGCCAATCCTTCCCGCTCGGCGATAGTCTCGATGACGAGGTCGCGGCGAATCTGACGTTCGGCGACCGACCGGAACTCCGTCGCAAATTTTTCGCGCTCCGTCTCCGGAATCTGATATGCCTCTGCGTAATTGGAGGCAAACTGCTGCACCCAGCTTTTGGGCACGTCAAAGGGGTTGGCGCCAACGATCTCGTCGACCAGCTTCTGCCGGACTTCGGCCTCAGCTTCACGTGTCGCATGCTCAGTCATGTCCGTCCGCACCGCTGTCCTGAATGCATCGAGCGAGTCAAAATCTCCGACTTCCCGGGCGAAGTCGTCGTTCAGATCGGGGGCCGACTTGCGCTTGACGTCGTGAAGCGTGATTCGGACCGTCTTGGTCTGGCTGCGCTGGGCTTCGTCGGGAAAGTCCTCGGGCCATCGCACCGGCCGTTCGACGGTCTCCCCCGGCATTGCTTCCATCACCAACTCCTCGATTCCCGCAATCGCCTGTCCGGTGCCGAGTACAAGCGGGTAGGATTCGGGCGCAGCCTCGGTATCGCCGCCGGTCGATATCGCGACGTTGACCATGTCACCGGGAAGCGGTTTGCCGTCGACGGGTGCCCACGCAGCGCGCTGGTCGCGCACGGTCTCGATCTGCTCCCGAACGAGATCATCCGTGATTGAAATATTGCGCCGGGTCACTCGAAAGCCGGACACGCGGGAGAGGTCAAGGGTCGGGCGCAGCTCGAAATGGAGCTCGAACGTAAGAGGCTTGCCCTCTTCGAACTTGAGGTCATGCACGTGCGGCTGCGACGCGATCTTGAGATCCTCTTTTTCAACCACTTCCTTGTACGCATCACGAACGATCGCCTCGAGCGCCTCCTGACGTATCGCCTCGGCGAATTTCTTTCGCACCATCGTCGCCGGGGCCTTGCCAGGTCGAAAGCCCGGCAAACGAACGGTCGAGGCGTACCGGCGAGCGGCCCTGTCTTCGGCATCCCGCACTGTTTCGAGGGGTACGGAGACCTGAATGTGACGATCTACCCCTGAGCTTTCCTTCGGCGTGATATCGATGTTCATGCTTCTAATATAACAGGGGGCGCCAACACTTCCCCTGCCTCACACCGGTCTTCCAGCCATCGTCAAACCCTGTCTTCGAGACCCTTCACACCCGAGTTTTCCGCGCACGACGCGCAGCAGTAGAACGTTCCGCTCGCTTCAACGCCGTGGCCGATGATCCGGCACCCGCAGTGGGCGCATTTGGGCGCCAGCAGATGGATCGCGCACTCGAAAGCGTCGAATGTATGAGTCTCCCCTCCCATCGTCACCGTGAACGATTTGTCGTAGCTGTTGCCGCATACGTCGCATTTTGCCATGGTCTGTCTCGATAGTCGTAGGTGCAGAATCATGCTGCGCGTTCCGGGCCATGGCAACCGGCCTTAGTTTTACGTCATGTGCGGCAGGTCATCTCTTCACGACGTCCCGACGAATGTTCTCGATCGGTTCAGGCTGCCGCCGGTGCTGCCGGGCTTCACGCCCCGGTTTAACATTGCGCCCACTCAGGAGCAGTGGACAATCGCCGTTGGGCGCGACAGGAAACCCGTTTCGAAACTCATGCGGTGGGGCCTGGTGCCTTCCTGGTCGAAAGATCGCTCTGCCGGACATCGTATGTTCAACGCCAGGGCCGAATCAGTCACTGAGAAGCCGGCATTTCGCGATGCGATGCAGCGGCGGCGTTGCCCGATCCTCGCCGATGGCTACTATGAATGGAGTGTCCGGGGGAAGTCGAAAGTGCCGATGTATTTTTATCTCGCCGGCAATCGTGCGTTCGCCATGGCCGGTCTCTGGGAGTTCTGGAACGATGGCGATGCGCCGCTGTTGACATGCGCGGTCATTACAACGCCCGCCGGTGCCCGAACTCAGCCCTGGCACCACCGGATGCCCGCGATTCTCACCCTCGACGGCGCGGAATCGTGGCTGGACGCGTCGACTCCTCCGTCGGCACTTCAGGCTCTTCTCGTGCCGTACGACCAGGATGATCTGGTATCCCATGAGGTGGCAAAGCTTGTAAACAGCCCGGCCAACGATCGAGCCGAGTGCATGGCGCCCCTCGTCGCCGAGGCCGCTACCGTCACCTAGCAATTCGCGGACGTACTACCGGTACTGGTGTTCTCTTCCGTCCCGCTGTGAGTTGCTGAATCCAGCCAGCCTCCGGTAAAGCCAGCGCGGCGCAGGCCCTCCTGGATATATGGGCACCCATATAATAGACGCCAGATGAGTCCCGTAAAATGATTCTCGATCATCATTGCCACCGGACCCTGATCGATCGCATAGCACACACCCGACGTCCACGCATGCCCATCGCCACCCTTATGGGGATAGGACGCGTTGAAACTGCAACGGTAGCCGTATTGTCCCACGATCCCCCGATTCTCCACTGCCAGGCGGGCGAGGGCTTCCTCAACGTCACCGGGCGCGAATGGCAGCGATGCTGCGACACTCCAGGGGGACAGAGTTCCATCATCAGCGCCGTAAGGCACACCCCGCGCCCGGTAACCGTGGAAATCGTGCTCTCGATCGTTGATCGTGTGTCGCGACGGGCCCGGCCCATCGCTGGCCGTTACCCCCCACGAATGCTCCCCGTAGCCGGCGAAACCGCCTGGATTGCGGCGTGCGTACTCCCGCTGCACGGCGACAGCATGCTGGCTGTTCTCGAAATAGTCACTTTGCTTATCGCGCATGAACGCGTCCCGAATTCCACGGAAATCAATCCATGCGTGGCTCAACTGATGAACGAACAGTGGCCCCCCATAGAGGTATTCGTGACCATAGACCCGCTTCCATCGATAAGTCGATGTCCACTCGCCGTATGCGCGCTCGTCGAGCGAATGAGTGGGTGAACCCAGGCCCAGTATGTAGAGGAAAAGCGACTCGTTGTATCCGCGCCACGCATAGGGAATGAAACCACGTCCGGGCCGCCAGCCATGTGACAGCGCACCGGACTTGTCGGACGCCCAACTCCAGTCAGCCCGCCGGTAAAGTGCGTCGGCCAACTCGCGAATCTCGGCTTCCGCGGGGGTTGCGCGGTCGAAATACTGCCTGGCAACCAGCGCTCCGATTATCGCGATACCGGAGTCAACCGTGGACAATTCGGAGTTGCCCGCACGCTGGCCCGACTCGAAGTCGAGGAAGTGGAAGAAGAAGCCGCGAAATCCAGTCGCGTTCCGCGTGCCCGTCTGCGGTGCCTCCCAGAGGAAGCGGAGTGACGCCAACGTCCTCCCGGCTGCAGTCGAGCGTTCCACATAACCGCGCTCAGCTGCGATTACCAGGCATGCGAGCGACATTCCCGACCCTGCGATCGAGGCCGAGGCGCTGTCGCTCGAGCTGTCGCGAATAAGACCGTTCGAGACGTTGGCGTATCGATCGAAATAGCCAAGGGTATCGCGCTGCAAAGTCAGGAGCACGGTCCCGGTCTGTTAGCCGCCGCCTGAAGGACGCGCGGCGATCGCACCCGTGTTCGGGAAATAATCGGTCGGCCGGTCAGTCGTGCCGACCAGCCCCACAACCGCGAAGCTGCCGTCATCATTTCCGATCAGGTTGAATGGAACTCTGATCACCAGGTTGTTGGCGGAGAACGCAGCGGGCACGGCGACCGGAACGCCTCCGGGAAATGCTTCGATAGTGACTGTGGTGGCCGTTGCATTGAACAGGCTGATCAGATAATCCACACCTACGTTTGCTGAGGCCCCGAACGAGTTGCTCGAAGCACGTCCGCCGGTGGCTGCGTTGCTGTCGATGTCGATCTCGATCACGCCGGCAACCGCGGCCGGGCCTCCGACGGATGCAGGTCCTACCGGCCCGGCGAAAGTCAGCGTGAGAACGAGTGTGTCGCGACGAAATTCCCCGCGAGCGTCGATCACGTCATGCGCCCGTGCCAGACCCACGGGTGTCGGGGCCAGCGTATCACCTCGCATGTCGGAAACAGCAAAGGCGCCAACGCCGGTATCAGGGGCTATCGCCGAGATTATGAACGAAACCGGAGCGAGACCGGCCGCTGTGGCGGTGAGAAGTCTCATACCGAATGAGTTGCCGAGCGTCCACGCCCCGGCGGTTGCCCTACCCCTGGAATCTGTCGTCGAAGTCGGAGTTTGAATTGTGCCGCCCGATCCGGTCGTGAACGTCACCATCACTCCCGGCACCGGCCTGTTCTCGTCATCCAGCACCAGGACGGATGGCACGACAGGAGAGTCCCGCCCGGCCACGCCTGTCTGATTCGCTCCATCCAGCGCCAGCATCCGCGCCGGGCGCCCGAACGTGGGGGCGGTCGCTGACTCGCTGCAACTGGCAAGAACTACCGGCACCAGAAGTATTCTTCTCGCCACGGTCCGCCAGGAACGAATTGCCGGTATGGCGCTGTCAGGCAGGATGGTGGGAGACATCATCAGAGGCTACCGAGGTCGACTGCGCGGATCACGTTATCCGCCATGATGAATGCGACTCCCCCGTAAACCGCCATTCCGTTGATCCGTCCTTCCACCCGCGCCCCGACGATAGTGTCTGACCAGCTGGTCGGGTCGATGCGGTGTATCCTGTCACCGGCAAGCACGTAGAGAAATGAGCCGGCCACTGCCATCCCCTTTACCGAATTGAGCGGAAAAGGTGCGACTCTCTTTGCCCATGATCCGGGGGTGACTTCAGTCAGCCTGTCGTTTGCAATGACATACAGACGACCGTTTCCCGCGGTCATGTCGTTGAAGTCCGTCCATGTGCCGGGCATTGTAGTGCGCGGCCATTCGCCGGGGTCAGCGAAAGCGAACCGTTGATACCCATTCCAGAGCGCATGCAGCTTTCCATCCTGCATCACATAAGTGGAACCGAAGGGAGGAGCTGAAACGACTCTCTGAGTGCGCGGGAATCCTTTGGGGTCTTCAAGCGCGCCGAGGGGACGTCCAGATTCAGCCGTTAGCCGCGGATTGCCCGTCATTCCGCCGGCATCGCGATTCCCGAACCGGTTCCCCCAGAAAAGCCATGACCATGCAAGCCCGAAATGAACGTCTGCCTGTCCGGCGCCGAGTACCGTGTTGCCAATGAAATAGACGTCCCGCAATGGACCGCGCGGTCCGCTGTCCTCGGTCTCATATCCGCCGAGGCCCAACCCCGCATGCGCCGGACCGACGATCAAATTGTTGGCGACCACTACACCCTGTGATCGCCACACATCCAGCGCCGTGAGATACCAGCGGTCGATAGCTGGAGTGGATGCGTGATCGAGAATCAGATTGTTCTCGATGATGACGCCCACTCCCCCGTATCCTGTCTGGAGCGCCTGATAGATTGCATGCCGGTCGGCATTGCGGATAACGTTGTCCGCTATCCGCACCCGCCAGCAGTTTTCGTTGTGGATTCCGTAGCCAGAGCCTCGCGTGAATCCGCCCGGCAGTACGAAGTCCTGAATGTTGTCGAGACTGTTGCCAGTGATCGCGATGTCGGAGCACTGACCACCGCGTGGACTGACCAGGCTGATGCCCACGGCGACGTCCTTGATCTCGAGGTCATAATATTTTGCGCTGGTCAATGACAGACGGTCATCATCGGTTGCGATCGCGGCTGTCGGAACGTTAGACGGTAGCGTGCCCTGAATCGTCATGTGAGCGATGCTGATGCGCTTGACGTTGCCCGGGGTATTGAAACCTGTCAGAATGTTCGGCCCGAGGCGGATTATCGTCTTCCCGCGCCCCGCCCCGAATATTTCGAGATCGTTCTTGCTGGCAATCCGAAGTCCCTCGTCGCCAAGGTCGTACACACCCGGCGCAATCTGTATCTGCTGAAACGGTTGTGCGTTTCTGATTGCAGCCCTCAGCGATGAGACGGTTGAAACGCCGACCACAGCGTTGGTTGCCGTCGCGCCGGCACCGTTATCGGTGACAATCAGGGAAGTCGGAAGCGGGACGTCGCGGGCGCATGCCGCGGCGACCCATAGAGCGGCGGCGAGGACAGAGCGGCTGGTGACGGTCACACAGGTGTGACGACTGGCGTTTCGGATAGACATGCCGAAATATGCACCGCTGCCCGAGCCCGCGCCGGGTCGGGCTTGCCTCGATTGCAGCGCGGGCGCGGGCTTCCCATCTTCGGCGGCAGCGCTCCGGAGTGTGGCATCCCGGGATAACTCGCGGCGCGGCGCCTCGAAGCGATCCACCTGGCTTAAGTGTATTCGTAGCCTGCCTCGATCATCCTGGCGGCGCGCACTACCTCATTCATGCCACTGACCACCCTCGGTTTGCCGCGCGCGGGCTGGCCGCGGCGCGCGCTTACGCGAAGATCGCACCCGACGCGGAACACGCTCTGCACATGCCGTCGCTCATATTCGTGCAGATCGGCGCATGGGGCGATGCGATTGCATCCAACGAGCGCGCATGGGCCGCGTCGGTAGCCGGTGTGAAGGCCAGCCGCGGTCCCGAAAGTGAGCTAAACCTTCACGTGTTAGGGTGGCTTCAGTATGGGTACCTGCAGCAGGGGCGCTTTCGCGAGGCCAGAGCACTCGTTGACAGCGTCCGCAAGTATCTCGATTGAATGGACTGGATGAGGTCGGACCCGATAGATGGACGCGACGCACTGACAGAGTTCAAGTTCAGCTATGCGGCGACGACGAGCGACTGGACAGTGTTCGGGCCCACAGCCCCAGACACCGCCGTTGCGGGGCTGCAGGCGAATCGCCACGTGCGAGAAGCTTTGCCTTCGCGGATAAGTATGCTGTTGCATTCACTGCGGCGACTCTTGGGGACACGGTCAGGCGAAGTCGATCGCAGACTGTGCTTACACCGGAGACTGGCCTCGTCGCGTGGTTGCGCGCGCGCACGTTGCTGCACTGGTTGCCCGAGCTCAGGGAGACAGGCCTCGCCACATCGAACTGCTGCGGAGTGCTGAGCGGCGCATGCGCGGATCAGTCACGTCGGTCCGCCGACCCTCGTGCCGGCTGACGAAATGCTCGGCAACGCGCTGATCGAGGCGCGTCGGTGGCCAGAAGCGATTGCTGCGTTTCAGAAGGCGCTCGGGTTCATGCCAAACCGGTCGGCGTCATTTCTCGGACTTGCACGGGCTTATCGCGCATCGGGACGGGAAGCAGATGCGCGAATCGCATACGGCAAGCTGGTCGCGAACTGGCACGCCGCCGATGCCCCACCCAGCGGTGAAGGAAGCAAGGGCGGGGTTTCGCTAAACGCCTGCCCTTCAGCGCGCCGGGGCGAGCCTTCGGCGAAACCCCATGACGGCGGCAATTACTTCATCGGGCCGCTCCTCGTGAATGAGGTGTCCCGCGCCGGGAATGCGGGTAATGCTGAATTTGCTTCCCATTGTCATGAACGGTTCGATCTCCGCAGGTTCGGTCGCGCCGAAATGCGGAGCCGTTCCGACAAGCAGTTGAAGCGGCGCCTGCACTTTCCCAAGCGAAGGACGCATCGGTCGCGGCTCTTTCGAGCCTGCAATTGAACGATACGTGTTGAGTGTAGCTGAAATCTTCCGCGTCCACGGCGCGAGATAATTGTCAACGACCTCGCTCGTTATCCATGACCGGTCACCGGATACATTCTCCAGATCTCTACGCAGCCGGCGACGCATGATTCCACGGCTTGGAATGATCCTGAAAAGAACCGCTGCGACGGCGAACCCCATCTTGAGACCCGGTGAAGCAGAAGTCTCTGCCGCGCCCCCTTCGAGTGAAACGATTCCGCGCACACGATCTGGTGTCCCGATCGCCAGCCGGAGAAGCATAGAGGTGGAAAGTGCCTGTCCGATGAACAATGCTTCGCGGACACCTAGCGAATCGAGCGCGGCGCCAATCCGCCGCGACTGGGCGGTGATAGAGTAGTCAGCTTTCTGCGGACGGCCTGAGGATGCCACTCCAAGCGGCTCTATCACGATTACCTGCATGCCACTGTCGGCAAGAGGCGGAATGACTTTGCGAAATGCATAAGTCAGCGACCAGATTCCCGGGACTATGACGACTGGATCTCCGCGTCCTGATATGGAGACGTGAAGGGTTTCTGCCGGAGCGACAGCGATTCGCATCACCCGCGGCATCTGCGCATCTGCGCGGGCAGCCACCACAAAGAGGGCAGGGAGGAGCAGCAAGCGAGGTGATGTGAAGAGCATCTTCCGGGAGGAGGCCAATGTTGCCCGATCTGCGTTTGATTCGCACCTTACTGGCGGCGTGGCGGCTGCAGGCAAACCTAATCGCTGCTCGATGCAGAACGCACGAAGGTTTGCGGCTTGGCAGTCTGGCGCGTTACGCCTGGCGTGTCAGTGCGTTAATGGCGTATTAGTTTGCGTTGAAACGAGGATTGCGGATTGCCGACCGATGAAAATGTGAAAGCGAAAGGTCTGCTTCCAGAGCGGTCAATGCCGGCAGCGGGCCAGCGTGACCGTTCGGCTGGTGACGCTATTGTCGACAACGGTGCAAAGGTCAGGTCAGACTTTCGTAGTGAGCGCGATGAAGCGAGTGGCAACGAATCTGGCTCAAGCGCATCGGCAAGCCCAGGTTCAGTTAGTGTCGGCAAGTTTGCTACGTGATATACAAGGGGCACCAAAACCAGGCAATGTCAATTTCCTGGCTGCCAGATTGCCACCGAAACCATTCCGCTCGAATTCCACCTGCATCATTTGCCTGAGAAGGTGTGGCGCGCGCTCACGGACCCGTACGGCTCACCTGGTGGCTCCTTCCCATGGTCGAGCTCAAGCTTGAACCGCGGGCCGCGTTCATGTTCAAGACGCAGCCGTACCCAGGGTGGGACGGCATCGTGAACTGCCGGGTCGACGAAATCGTAACTCACAGGAAGCTCAGACGTGATTGGCCTCGACACCGTCGTAACCTTCACGTTCACGCCCACCGCATAGGGCACACACCTCACCTTCGTGCAGTCGGGTTTCGAGGCGGACCAGAACAAGGAGTTCGGCGGTGGGCGCTACGGCTGGAACATGATGGGCGCGAAGCTTGTCGCGCTGCTCGAGGATCCCCGGAGCCGGTCTATCCTGTTGAACAGAAGCAAATGGTTTTCGGCAGACCCAGCCGCTGGCTGTCTATTGCCTTCACGGTGACCGTCATCGCCAACCTCGTCGCCATGGCAAGGGGGAAGTCCTCCCTCTGGCTGACCTACTCGCCGCTGCTCCCGCTCGCCTGCTCCTGTTCAGCGGTCTGAACTTGTTCGTGCTGCCGTATGCCACCAAGTGGCGCAGCGGGCGACCCACTGAAACTTCCACGATGAGAACATGAAAAAGCCAGGCGACAACCAGGCCCAGTCAGCATCGGAGCATATCTCGGAAAAGATTGCCGACCTTGGCGACTGGCGTGGGGAAACCCTTAGCAGAATGCGCAAGCTTATCAAGGAGGCAGACCCGGATGTCGTCGAGGAGTGGAAGTGGATGGGCACTCCGGTGTGGTCGCACGACGGGATCATCTGCACCGGCGAATCCTACAAAAAGGTCGTGAAGCTCACCTTCGCGAAGGGCGCGTCTCTGCAGGATCCGGCCGCTCTCTTCAACTCAAGTCTCGACGGAAACACACGCCGCGCGATCGACATCCACGAAGGGGAAGTGATTGACGAGTCCGCCTTCAAAGCGCTCGTTCGCCACGCGGTCACGGTAAACAGTTCCGGCAAGCCGAAATCTTCGAAGAAAGCGAAGTCCTGAGGAAATCCCCTCGACGGGGCTCAGCTGTCAATCTGGATCAAGCAAATGGCCTCCGAAATCATCATGCGAAAGGGGGGACTCGAACCCCCACGGATTGCTCCACTGGATCCTAAGTCCAGCGCGTCTACCAGTTCCGCCACTCCCGCATCGCAGTCAAGATAGCCCGCGCTTCTGCAACAAACAGAACGCCGACGCGTTCGAATGCGTCGGCGTCAGCAACAAGTAACTAGACGGGCGAAATCATCTGACCCTTCCCCCGTCTATCTCCTACACTCGCTCGTCGCCCCTTACTCGCCGATCCTGATGTTGACAACACGCTCGTTCCCACCCGCTGCGATATTGCGAACATTCAGGCTGATGTAATCACCCGAACGCAGCCGCCCAAGAATCTGCTGAAGCTCGGCAGGAGTTCTGACTGGCCGCCGCGGGGCAGGGTAAAGCACCTCGAAAATCACGTCCTGTGTGCTGAGTTTCCCGTACGACGGGCCGAGCGGAATAACTTCAGTCACCAGTACTCCGCGCCGGTTCGCTGCCAGATTCGCAGCCGTCGCAATGTCTGCAGGAACTGGCTGGAGAGTTACCCCGAGCGCAGCGTTGGTTGAGCTCGTCGGCACGAGGGCCGCCGTCGGCGCCGCGCGTGCCGCCGCAGCAACCCGCGGAGCCTCGACGAGCTCGGTCAGCTTCACGTCGAACGACTTTTTCTGGCCGTAGCGCATTACTTCGAGCTTCACACTCTCGCCGGGAGCGTGATTGCGCGTAATCCGCTGCAGCGTGTTCACGCGGTCGACGCGCTGACCATCAGCAGTGGTAATAATGTCACCCGCCTGCAGCCCAGCCCGCTCCGCGCCACTCGTCCCCGGCGGATTGAATCCGTCAACCTTCGCACCGTGGATCTCCTTCATCCCGGCAACGGCAGCGTCTTCAGGAGTGACCTCGCGAATCTGAATGCCGAGCACCCCCACACGCACCCTGCCGTGCTTGATGATGTCGTCCATCACCTTTCGGGCGAGCGTAATCGGAATTGCAAAACCGTACCCGGCGTTGACGCCGGTCTGGCTGGCGATGGCGCTGGTGATTCCGATCGCCTCGCCTCGCTGATTGATCAGCGGGCCGCCGGAATTACCCGGGTTGATTGCGGCATCGGTCTGAATCAGATCGGTGATGGAATAATTGTTGGTCGATCCGCGCCGGTTGAGAAGGCCCCCGAGACTCCTGCCCTTCGCGCTGATAATTCCAGCCGTGACAGTAAAATCGAAACCGAGGGGATTCCCGATGGCGAGTACCCATTCGCCAACGCGGCTATTCACGTCATTGCCCAGAGGAAGAGTCGGGAAGCCGCCGCCCTCGATTTTTATCACAGCGACGTCGGTCGTCGGATCGTTGCCGACAACCCGCGCCTTGTATGTCCGGTTGTCCAGCATCTGCACCGTCACGCGGTCGGCAATCGTGGTCCGGTCACTCATCGTCACCACGTGATTGTTGGTGAGGATGTAGCCGTCCTTCGAGACGATGAAACCCGAGCCCGACCCGGTCTCGACCTGCGGCACCTGCCCCCCGAACTGGTCGAACAACTCCTCCATTCCCGGAGGAATCTGCATCCCCTGTGGCAGCTGTCTGCGTCGCTGCGTCCCAGCGGCGGAAGGCCTGCTCTCGACTTGAATGGAAACCACGGCCGGCGTGACATGATCGGCAATGGACACAAACGCATTGCTCGCCTCGACAAGCGGCGCCGTCGTCGACGTCGAGGGACGGCTCTGAGCCAACCCCAACCGTGACCAGTCAAGTCCGCCCGACGCGATAACCAGGCCGCCGATGAACGCAACAGCGACGGCCAGGCCCAACCGTGCCTTTGAAGAAAGAGAAGACATTGAACCACGCACCTTTAAAGAAGTTTGATCCACGAAATCTAAGACACCGGCCGGCCCTCGCAGGTTTCAGCCGGTGTCGCTGCTACGCTTATTTCTTATCGTCGACGATTTCGTAATCCGCCTCTACCACATCGTCAGCCGGTGCTGCATTCCCAGCACCGGATTCGGCTCCATCCGCTGTTTCAGCCGCTGGCTGACTCTCGCCAGCTTGCTGCTGATAGAACGACTGGCCCGCCTCGCTGAACACCTTGGTCAGCTCTTCCTGCGCCAACCTGATCTCGTCCATGTCGTCGCCGCGCAACGCCTTTCGGGCCCGCTCGATCGAAGCGTCGATCCGCGTCTTGATGTCTTCGCTGACCTTGTCGCCCCATTCCTTTACATTCTTCTCGACTTCGTAAGTCATCGAGTCCAGCCGGTTACGGGCGTCGATCGATTCGCGGGCTTTCTTGTCCTCCGTGGCATTCTTTTCCGCGTCCTTCACCATGCGATCGATCTCGGCGTCAGACAACCCGCTCGATGCCTCGATCCGGATTTTCTGCTCCTTGCCCGTCGCCTTGTCCTTCGCCGTCACATGCAGGATACCATTGGCGTCGATGTCGAAAGTCACCTCGACCTGGGGCATTCCCCGCGGTGCAGGCGGAATGCCCGTGAGCTGAAACTTGCCGATTGTCTTGTTGTAAGTCGCAAGCTCCCGCTCGCCCTGCAGAACGTGAATCTCTACGGTGGTCTGATTGTCGTCGGCAGTCGAGAATGTCTCGCTCTTCTTCGTTGGAATAGTGGTGTTGCGCGGAATCAAAACCGTAGTTACGCCACCCAGCGTCTCGATCCCCAGCGAAAGTGGTGACACGTCGAGGAGCAGCACGTCTTTCTGCTCGCCCGTAAGCACCGCGCCCTGGATTGCTGCCCCGATTGCAACCACTTCATCGGGGTTCACACCCTTGTTGGGCTCCTTGCCGAAGAACTTTTTGACAACTTCCTGAATCTTCGGAATCCGCGTCGAGCCGCCGACGAGTATCACCTCGTCGATCTCGCCCGGTTTGAGGCCGGCGTCCTTCAACGCCTGCTCCATCGGCGGAATCGTGCGCTGGATAAGGTCATCGACAAGCTGCTCGAACTTGGCACGCGACAACTGATAGTTCAGGTGTTTTGGACCACTCTGGTCAGCCGTAATAAACGGCAGATTGATGTCGGTGGACTGTGTAGTGCTCAACTCCATCTTCGCCTTCTCACCAGCCTCCTTCAGGCGCTGGAGGGCCATCGGATCCTTGGACAGATCGATCGCCTGGTCACGCTTGAACTCGGTGACCAGCCAGTCGATTACCCGCTGGTCGAAGTCATCGCCGCCAAGGTGCGTATCCCCGTTCGTGGACTTAACCTCGAACTGTCGCGAACCTTCGACGTCGTAAAGCTCGAGCACCGAGATGTCGTAAGTGCCGCCGCCAAGATCGAAAACCGCAACCTTCTCGTCCTTCTTCTTGTCCAGTCCGTACGCCAGTGCCGCCGCTGTCGGCTCGTTGATGATCCTGAGCACGTCCAGTCCGGCGATCTTGCCGGCATCCTTCGTCGCCTGCCGCTGGGAATCATTGAAATACGCAGGGACGGTGATAACGGCCTTCTCAACCTTGTATCCCAGATAATCCTCAGCGGTCTGCTTCATCTTCTGAAGGATCATCGCCGAAACTTCAGGCGCCGTGTAGCGTTTGCTCTGAACTTCGACGTTGGCAAGGTCGTTGCCACCAGAAACGATCTTGTACGGTACCCGCGACGTCTCCTCCTTCACTTCATCGAGCTTGCGGCCCATGAATCGCTTGATGGAGAAAACAGTATTCTGCGGATTTGTAACGGCCTGCCGCTTGGCGATCTGCCCAACAAGCCGCTCGCCGTCCTTGGTAAAACCGACAACGGAAGGAGTTGTCCGCCCACCCTCGGCGTTAGGGATGACAACCGGATCGCCGCCCTCCATCACCGAAACGACGGAGTTCGTCGTACCCAGGTCGATTCCAATAACTTTATCTGCCATTTAAACCTCTTTAATGGTTATGCTTTGAACGATGCAGACTGTTAGCGCAAAGGATGAGCCGTTAATCGCTGCCAAAGTGGCACACTTACCACTCCCCGCGGCCAGTTCGATATGACCGTCGGCAACCGCGTTGGACTACTGGCCAGGGCGCCATGTTCCCCATAGGCGACGAGCACGAGACGCTCCGAACACCGGTGATGACGTACGCGATTATCGCGACTATCATCGCCGTCTGGTTCCTGATTCAGGGCGCGGGCCTGCCCGGCAGCGAAGAAGCACTCGCGACAAGCGTCTGCAATCTAGGCATGGTGCCCGGAGAGCTGACACGACAGGCGGCAGTAGGCACCGGCATCCCTCTGGGCAACGGCTGGGCGTGTGTTATCGACCGGGAGCAGATAAACGTTGTCACCCCCATCACATCGATGTTTCTCCACGGGGGCTGGGGCCACCTGCTCGGCAACCTGCTCTTTCTGTGGGTATTCGGAAACAATATCGAGGACAGCATGGGGCGGATCCGTTTCCTCGTTTTCTACCTGCTTTGCGGTGTTGTGGCCGCGTTAGCCCATGTCCTCGTTCAGCCGGGGTCGCCGGTCCCGACTGTGGGTGCATCCGGGGCGATCTCCGGAGTCCTCGGGGCATACCTGGTGCTTTATCCAAAAATCCGCGTCAAGATGCTCTTCATCTTTATCGTCTTCTTCAAGGTGTTCCGTATTCCGGCGTGGGCGGTGCTGCTGTGGTGGTTTGTGTTGCAGGTGATCACTGGTCTTCCGGAGCTTACGTCAGTTCGGCCGGAAGTGTCGGGAGGCGTCGCTGTATGGGCTCACGTAGGAGGTTTCGTCGCCGGCGTGGTACTCGTCAAGGTTTTCGAGGATCGCCGATTGGTGGCCCGAAGGGCAGTGCCCGCTTAAATTGGCTGAGCGTATGACAACGGATCCGTCGCTTTTCATCAACCGCGAGCTGAGCTGGCTCGAGTTCAACGCACGGGTGCTTCACGAGGCATTCGACGAGCGGAATCCGCTGCTCGAGCGCGTAAAATTCCTCTCGATATTCAGCACTAATCTGGACGAATTCTACATGGTGCGGGTGGCAGGGCTGCGCCGCCAGATTGCTGAAAGGATGCAGTCACAGGCGCCGGATGCGATGAGCCCCCAGGATCAGCTCGACGCCATCCATGTGCGGGTTTCGGAGCTCGTCGCCCTCCAGCGCAGCTGTCTTCACGACGAGTTGCTGCCCGCGCTCGCCGGCCACGGGGTGCGACTGATCACCATGGACGATCTGAGCACCACCGAATGGCAGACCATCGATCAGTATTTCGAGTCTCACGTGTTTCCGGTGCTCACCCCGCTAGCGGTCGATCCGAGCCACCCTTTCCCGTACATCTCGAATCTGTCGCTGTCGCTCGCCGTGCAGCTTCGGAATCCGATTACGGGTGCCGAAGAATTTGCGAGAGTGAAAGTTCCGAGGAGCCTGCCGCGCTGGATCAAGATCGGACCCGGGCATCATTTCATCGCGCTGGAACGGGTAATCGCGGCAAATCTGTCGGCGCTTTTCCCCGGCATGGACATACTTGGGTCCAATGCCTTTCGCATCACGCGCTATTCTGACCTCGAGCTGGAGCTGTCGGAAGAGCCCGAAGACCTTATGGAGCTCATCGAAGAGCAGGTCTTCCGGCGCCGCTTCGCGGAAGTGGTGCGTGTAGAGATCGAAAGTGGCACACCGCTCAAGCTGCAGGAACTGCTGCTCGACGAGCTTCGTGATGATCAGGCCGAGGATCTGCCTGCACTGCCGAATATCGAACTGGTTGAGACCGGGCCGTTGCTCGAGTTGAGCGATTTCATGACCATCGCCTCACTCGATATCCCGGAGCTGCGCGACCCGCCGCTGGTTCCGGTTGTCCCCCGCGAGCTTCGGGATTCGTCACGGTCGATGTTTGCTCTTATCAGGGAACGGGATATCCTGGTCCACCACCCGTTCGACTCGTTTTCTGCATCGGTTGAACAGTTTATCACCGCGGCCGCGCGCGACGAGAACGTGCTTGCGATCAAGATGACGCTGTATCGAACGTCCGGCGACACGGCCATTGTGCGCGCACTCACCGAGGCGGCGCAGCGCGGAAAACAGGTTGTGGTGCTGATCGAGCTGCAGGCGCGATTCGACGAAGCGAACAACATCAGCTTCGCAAAGACGCTGGAAAGCTTTGGCGTCCATGTGGCCTATGGACTCGCGGGCCTGAAAACCCATACGAAAACCACGCTCGTCGTTCGCCGCGAAGGAGAGCGCATCCGGCGTTACGCGCACATTGGAAGCGGAAACTATAACTCCAAAACCGCGAGAGTGTACACCGACATCGGCCTGTTCACCTGCAGCCCGTCAATTGGAGCAGATCTGAGCGACCTTTTCAACGCGCTCACTGGATTCTCCCGCCAGGACCTGTATCGCAAGCTGCTCGTCGCGCCCGGCGGGATGCGCCGTCGGTTTCATGAGCTGATCGACCGCGAAACGAAATTTGCGGAGGCCGGTGAACAAGGGCGCATTATCGCGAAGATGAACGCGCTCGTTGATGCGGACACTATCGAAGCACTTTACAGGGCTTCGAAGGCAGGAGTGGAGATTGACTTGATCGTGCGGGGTATCTGCTGCCTGCGACCCGGCGTTCCCGGTGTGAGCGATCACATTCGCGTCATCAGCATCATCGGCAGATTCCTGGAGCATTCCCGAATCTTCTATTTTGGGAATGGCGGCAGCCCGCAGATATACTTTGGCTCGGCAGACTGGATGCCGCGAAATTTCGACCGGCGTGTGGAGGCAGTCGCGCCGGTCGATGACCCGAACCTGCATCCGAAACTTCGCTCACTTCTCGAAACCTGCCTCGGCGATAACCGTCAGGCGTGGGAGCTCGACGCGGACGGCTCCTATGTGCAGCGAGTGCCGCACGACAAGCCGCAGCGGGCAACGCATACCGTTTTGCTCAACGACAGCTGGGGAATGAAGGCGCCCGAAGCGACTGACTCCCAGGCCGATGGAGCCAGCTCCATGCGCCGCGTGGCCGACCGCTAGTCGACGCGACTGCCGTCGTTGTCGTAGGAGAACTTTTCTCCATCCGGACCGATCACTTCGACCGGTACGCCAGCCAGCTCCGACAACATCCCTGACTTCTTGCTGGCTCCCCAGAGCTCCAACCGTATGGTTGTCGCACCAGGCGCCGGTATCGCAGTCAGCCGCAACACGCGGCCCAGCCATCTAACGCGAACCTGATCGACCGCTGATGCATGTCCACGGTCGAATCCATCCGCAACCCGGAGAATGGCGGCGAGCCGAATGACCCGCGCACGCGCCTCAGCATTGAGCGGCCCGAAATTCTTGTGGGAGCTTCGCGGATCCGCGCCCCGGTGATACCGCGCGACATTGGCGACAAGCACCTGCTCGGCCGGGGTCATGCCAAGAAGATCGGCGTGCGAGATGAGATGGTAAGAGTGCTTGTGATGCTTGTCGTAGTTGATGTGGTATCCGATATCGTGCAGCAGTGCGGCGTCCGAAAGTATCTGACGCTCATCCGGTGAGCACCCCAGGCGCGTGCCGATGGAGTCGAACAGACGAAGCGCAAGTTTCTGTACGTGGCGCGAATGAGGCTCTTCGAACCGGGAACGTTCCGCCAGCTCCCGTACTGAACGCTCGCGCGCCTGCCCATGGTCGGCCGGCCTCGGTTTGACCTTCGCCAGCTCCAGCAGTATCCCCTCCCGGATTCCATAGCTCGAGACCACCAGATCTCTCGCTTCGAGGCGCGCCACAACCTCGGCAACTACTGCAAGCCCGGCGACAATTATGTCGGCACGCGCAGGGTTGAGTCCGGCCGTCCGCTGGCGCTCTGTCTGCGACAGGCTTTGCAGCGAGTCGACGATGTGCTCCAACTCGACTCTCGTGACTACCGTTCCGTGAACCGTTCGTGCGGTGTTCATGCCATGACGCGCGAGCACCATACCGCCGAGGTTGGTAAACGTCCCGCCGGACCCTATCACCTGCGCGCCGCGCCAATCCTTGACGGAAAGTTCTTCCTTGAGATTCCGCTTCAGCATCCGCCGCAGTTTTTTCATGGCGCGTGGAGTAACGCCGTCGGAGAAATAGCGCTCGGTCATCCGGATGGCTCCAAACGGCAGCGAAATCATGTGTTCGACCAGGCCATCCGCACTTAGAATCAGCTCCAGCGACCCACCGCCGATGTCGATGACTACCGCGCGTCCCGAGCCGAGGTCGAAATGTGCGAGCGCGCTTCTGAAGCCGAGGCGAGCTTCGTCTTCGCCATCCAGCACCACTGGACTCAATCCGGTTTCCGCCCGCACCCTGTCAAGCCATTCGACACCATTCGCGGCTTCTCTCACCGCACTGGTTGCCACCACCCTGATACGCTTTGCGCCAAGTTGGGTGGCGAGTGTCGACATGCGGGCCAGTACCGCCAGCGCCCCGTCCATTGCCGCTTCGCTGAGCCTTCCGGTTTCATGAATGCCGGCGCCAAGACGGGGCGCGGCTTTCATTTCATCAACGACGCGTATTGCGCCACTCGCGGAAACGTCGGCGATGATCTGGCGAATGGAGTTCGATCCGATGTCGATCGCCGCAATACGTACGCTGGCGCCGCGGCGTCGCAGCTGTGGGCCTGTTGTTATCACGACAGCATGAAATCTGGTTACTGAAAAGAAGGAGTTCGAAAGCGAACCAACCCGTGAAAGCTAACAGGGTTTACCGAATCGATCGCGCTGGTTGCAACGGGAAAAAACCCGGACGGTGGTTCCGCTTCCCGGACGACTTTCCGCGGCCACGTGTCCACCGTGTGCGACTATGAGAATGCGCTCGTTACGAGTCTCTACGGCTTCCACAGGGCAGCACTGTCAAGCGGGAAACGTCTCAAGTAGCGACCTTCAGCGTCCGGTAATGCCTGTCTAATCTTCGAAGTGATGCTTGATCTGCTTGCCTTCGGCGAGGTAAACGGCATCTTCGCCAATGTTCGTTGCGAGATCTGCGACCCGCTCCAGGTTTCTGCTGACGAGCAGAAGCTCGAGAGAGGGAGTAATTGTCCGCGCGTCTTCCATCATGTGCGTCAAAAGAATTCGCAGGACTGAATTGTTGAGTGCGTCAACATAGTCATCTGCCTTGCACACTTCGCGGCCAAGCGCTCCGTCGGCGCGCGTGAATGCGTCGAGTGAATCGCTCAGCATCGCCCGCGCCCGGCGAGCCATGTCCTCGATCTCGGGATCGGTTGCGAGCAGCGTATTCTGGTCGATCAGGCGCAACGCGCACTCGGCGATATTGACGGCGTGGTCCCCGACTCTCTCGAGCTCGCCCGAAACCTTGATAGTACCAATGATGAAGCGGAGATCGCGGGCCATTGGTTGCTGAAGCGCAAGCAATGCTACCGCCCTCCGCTCGACCTCTACCTCGAGGAGGTTCAAAACGCGGTCGCCGGCAATGACCTCTTCTGCCACATTTCTGTCGCGGTCGATGAGTGCAGTAATCGAACGTTCAACGAGATGCTCTGCCTGCTCGGACATGTCCAGCAGTCGCTGCTTCAACTGAGCGAGCTCGTCGTGAAAATGGCGAAAGCCCGTCGTCGGCTCGACAGATGTCATCCAAATCTCCCGGTAATGTACGCGTCCGTGCGTTCTTCGCTGGGGCTCGTGAAGATCGTGTCAGTCGCTCCTGTTTCGATCAACTTCCCAAGGTAGAAGAATGCAGTATATGTCGACAGGCGTGCAGCCTGCTGAAGATTGTGGGTGACGATCACGACCGTGAGCTCGGACTTGAGCTCAAACAGAAGCTCTTCGATCTTCTGCGTGGCAAGCGGATCCAGCGCACTTGCCGGCTCGTCGAGCAAAAGGACTTTCGGGCTGTTCGCTAGGGCTCTTGCAATGCAAAGCCGTTGTTGCTGGCCCCCGGACAATCCCAGGGCGCTCTCGGTCAGACGATCCTTGACCTCCTCCCACAGCGCAGCGCGGCGAAGTGATCGCTCCACCAGGGCATCCAGCTCGCGCCGCGGCGTTCTGCCATTGATCCGCGGCCCGTACGCGACGTTGTCGTAGATCGACTTTGGAAACGGGTTCGAGCGCTGAAAAACCATCCCGACTCTCGACCGAAGATCGACGACGTCGACGCCCGGGGCGTAGATATCTTCCCCGTCTAGGGTGATTTCGCCCTCGCGGCGCACGCCGGGAATGATCTCGTTCATGCGGTTGATGGACCGCAAAAATGTCGATTTGCCGCACCCTGAGGGGCCTATCAGCGCAGTAATGGACTCGCCCGCGATGTCGAGCGCAATCGAATGAAGCGCCTGTTTTTCGCCATACCAGAACGAAAAATTCTTTGCGCTGACCGCTGTGCGGGTTTCAGCCGGCGGCTTTGCTCCAGCCGGTACGACGATGGACGACAAGGTCATCCGAAGCGGCCCGTCACGTACGCTTCCGTACGCGAATCGGAGGGATTCGTGAATAACTGGGTCGTCGGCGATATCTCCACCAGCTCGCCGGCGAGCATAAACGCAGTGCGGTCTGAAACCCGCGCCGCCTGCTGCATGTTGTGGGTTACGATTACCACTGTAATTGCCTTTCTCAGCTCGTACACCAGTTCTTCTACGGTCTGCGTGCTCAGCGGGTCGAGTGACGCCGTTGGCTCGTCGAGAAGCAATACCCGCGGCCGGGTCGCCAGAGCCCGGGCAATACACAGGCGCTGCTGCTGTCCACCTGAAAGCGCCACGGCACTGTCGCGCAGCCGGTCTTTGACTTCCGTCCAGAGACCGGCGCGTTGCAGCGCATCTTCGACAATCCCGTCGGCCTCCGCCCGGGGCGGAGCATTGCGTCCCATGATCCGCAGACCCGCGGCGACGTTGTCGCGAATCGACATTGTCGGAAATGGCGTCGGCCGCTGAAAAACCATGCCGATGTGACGCCGCACCGCTATCGCGCTCGACGAGTCACCATAAATGCTGTTTCCGTCGAGCGTCACCGATCCGCTCACCTTGGCGAGGGAGATTGTCTCGTGCATCCTGTTGAGACACCGGAGCAGCGTAGATTTGCCGCAGCCCGAGGGACCAATGATCGCTGTCACCTCGCGATCCGGAAATGCAATGGATACGTTGCGTACGACGTGACTCTCGCCGAACCAGGCGTTGAGGGCACTCGCGGACAGGCAGGGCTCCGCCTTGGCAGACGTCACCTCGCGCCCGGTGTCCACGTGCCCGGCATCCACGCGCTCGGTCTCCACGCCGGGCTCAGTCTCCGGCGGTTCCGAAGCGCGATCTTGTTGCGTAGCGGGCAGCAAGGCTGATTACGAGTACCATTGCGATCAGTACGAGTGCTCCTGCCCAGGCCTGGGCGTGGGCAGTGTCGTACGGGCTGATGGCATAAGTGAATATCTGTAGGGGCAGGGCCGCGATCGGCTCGGTGAGCGACGTCGACCAAAATTGATTCCCGAGCGCCGTGAAAAGAAGAGGCGCCGTTTCACCGGCGATTCTGGCCACGGCGACGAGGGCGCCGGTGACTATCCCCGGCATCGCCGTCCGAAGAATAATCGTGACCGACGTGCGCCATCGTGTATATCCGAGCGCCAGTGCGGCTTCGCGGAGAGAGGTAGGGACCAGCCGTACCATCTCTTCGGTGGTTCGGGTCACTAGCGGGATCATCATTGCCCCGAGCGCCAGACCGCCGGCCAGCGCGGAAAAGTTTCCGAACGGGCGAACGAGGAACTCCCATGCAAATATGCCGATGACGATAGATGGGAGCCCATTCAAAACGTCGGAAAGAAACCGGACCGTATTGGCCAGCCGGCTGCCGCGATGTTCCGCGAGATACAGGCCGGCACCAATTCCTATCGGCAGGCCGATCGCCGATGCGATGGAAACCAGTATCAGCGTTCCCACAATGGCGTTTGCCATCCCTCCGCCCACTTCTCCGATAGGCATTGGCATCTGGGTGAAAAACGCCGGCCGGATGAACGCGGCGCCTTTCCGCAGCAAATAGAGGATTATGAAAAGCAGCGGAAGTGTCGCTATCGCCGCCGCGACATAGGTCAGACCCAGCATCACGACGCTGGTCGCGTGACGTCTCTGCCTGCCTCTCATCTCGCCGACTTCCTTGTCACCTGCCACACCAGCCAGCGTGCGAGCGCGTTGACGATCAGAGTGATGACAAACAGCACAGCGCCCACCGCCATCAGGGCGGACAGGTGAAGGTCGCTGGTAGCTTCCGTAAACTCATTTGCGATAAGCGAGGCCATTGTATACCCGGGGGCGAACAGTGACGCTGATATCTCCGGCCTGTTCCCGATCAGCATTGTCACGGCCATCGTCTCGCCGAGCGCGCGGCCGAGTCCCAAAATTATGCCTCCAATGATTCCCGACCGGGCGTACGGCAGCACCGCATCGCGGATCATCTCCCAACGGGTAGCTCCCAAAGCGAGCGCCGCCTCGCGCTGCGACCGCGGCACTGCGAGTAAAACTTCCCGGGTAACGGCTGATATGAATGGCAGGATCATGATGGCCAGTATCAAGCCGGCGGCGAGCATGCTGTAGCCATAGTTGGGACCACTGAAGAGCGGAGTGCTGCCAAGTCTCAGTGTGTCGCTCAAAAACGGCGCGATCGGATCTCGCAGGAGCGGGATCAGAACGAAAATTCCCCAGAGTCCATACACGACGCTGGGGATGGCTGCCAGAAGGTCAACCAGGAAGCCCACCGGTTGTCTGAGCCACGGGGGTGCGATCTCCGAGAGGAAGATAGAAACACCGATGGCGAGCGGCGTCGCGATAAGGAGAGCAATCGCGGAAGAGACGATCGTTCCGTAGATGGCGGGCGCAGCGCCGAACTTGCCGCGGGCAACGTCCCATTCGCTCGAGGTGATAAATGAGAAGCCTGCCTGCGAAAGTGCAGGCCACGCTGCAATACCGATCGAGATCGCGATCAGCACGAGCAACAGCGGAATCGAAACAGCGAAAGCAGTGGTAATTGCGTGATAAACGCGGTCGCCGCGCGCCGATGCTTCCATCCTCATCGGTTTTGGGGCAGCCCCCTTCGGGGCGCCCACGGAAAGCGGGGCGGTCACATCGGTCACGGCGTCGTGCCGATCTTTATCGAGTCGAGACGTCCTTGCAGGCTGGTAAGCATTGACTCGGGAAGCGGTGCGTAATCGAGTGAAGCCGCCTGTTTCTCTCCTTCTGTGAGCGCCCATCGGAGAAAGTCGACGAGTTTCCGTCCCTTCACGCTGTCGGCCTGCTGCGCGTAAGCCAGAATCCAGGTGAATGAGGAAATCGGATAGCTGGCCGCGTCAGGCGCGTTTACGATGGAAATCCTGTAGTCCGTGTTTGCGGGAAGCGCTTTGGCCACCGCCGCTGCCGCCGCTGTCATCCCTGCCGGCGACGGCAACACGAACTGGCCGGCAGAATTCCGGATCGCGGCAAACGCGAGGCGGTTCTGTTTCGCGTACGCGAGTTCGACGTAGCCAATTGCGCCGGGTGTCTGCTTGACCTGTCCCGCCACGCCTTCATTGCCCTTTCCACCGAGACCCACCGGCCAGGGCACTTCCTTACCGCGACCGGGCCCCGCAACCCACGCAGGACTCACTGCTGCCAGGTAGTCGGTGAAAACGAACGTCGTGCCGCTGCCATCACTTCTATGGACAACAAGTATGTCGCTGCCTGGCAGCTTCACTCCGGGATTCGATGCCGCCAGTCGGGGGTCGTTCCACTTTTTTATCTTTCCAAGGAAGACATCTGCAAGCACATCGCCGGTAAGCTTGAGGGGCGCAGAAAGCTCAGGCAGGTTGTAGGTGATAGCGATGGCGCCGAGCACCGTTGGAATGTGGAGCACTGGGCCTTTCGCCTTCGCAATCTCGTCGTCCTTCATCGGGCTATCTGATGCGCCGAAGTCAACCGTGCCCTCGGAAAACTGGCGAATGCCGCCGCCCGAGCCGATCGACTGATAGTTGATGCGAACGCCTTTCGCGGTGGCGTAATCCGCAAACCACTTCGAGTACAGTGGATATGGGAACGTGGCACCAGCGCCTGTGAGATCGACAGACCCGGAGCCGGACGCACGTCCCTCGCCGCCGGACTGATCAGGGGCGCATGCGGCGAAAATGAAAGCGAAAGCGACACTTAGCCAACGATTCACGCTGAGCTCCTTGGAATGATTACACGACAAATTTTGATGACGCAGTTTGCGGAATGCGCCGGCAATGCGGGCGCCGAGGCGGGACTACCAGGGTAAAGCTAGAGTCAAAGGTTGGATCACATCCGCCACGGTCGTAACAAGAATGTCACAACTGCGCGCCAGTCGCCACGACGCCGGCATCCAGCCCCGGAGCCTCAACCAACGGGCTTCCTTCCGGTGACCCTGCGTCAGATGCCTGCCGCAGGTGCTGCCCGACGCCGGGGAAGGCGAATCAGAAGTCGTTGGCGAACGAGAGAATCTTGAACCGCCCGTTCCGCTCGATAATCGCCCCGAACAGCTTGCGAGTCACCGCCGTGGATGATCCAGGGTCGGTGAAGCTCACTGCGCACTCTCTCCAGATCCGGTTGACGCCTTCCGTGAGAGCATCACCACACCGGTAGCCAGTCACTTCGAGACTGCGACCGCCAAGTCGCTGGATCAGTCTGACGCTACCCTTCCGACTGTTCTCGACACTGAGCAGCCACGCGATGTCCGGAGCCAGCTCGTATGGCTTGGTGGCATACACGCTGGTTGGGTAGTAGAGGTACGCGTACTCGGCGCGGGTGATCAGCGTTGCCGCCAGGCCGCTGCTATCGTTCCGTTCCAGCAGGCCGATGACGAGATTGACGAGAGAATCACGAGAAGGAGCGGCGGTGCCCAGCTCCGTCACGACTGCAAGGCCTTCACGAAACCGGCGCAGAGATTCCTCGATCGGGAGGATGCTGTCGACGGTGGAACCGGGTGCAGGGTGGTTCCCCGGTGCGGTACCCGGCATGGGAGCATCGGTCCGGTTACATGCGAGTACCGCAATGACAATAGCAGCGGCGAGAAAATGGTGTGTAATCGCGCTCATCGATTCATTATAAAGAGAAGTGGCTGGTACCCAGGGGGCACCGGCCATTCCCTGGAATGTTGCGCGATGCTGCTAGTTGCGAGCGTAGTTTGTCCAGCCAGCCCACCACTTTGCGCCCGCCGGATCCGCCGCGCCGCGATACGTGGTGCCCGTCACGAAACCGCCGGCCTTGGTGGCGGTGGTGCCGGTGAAAGCGCCCGTGCCGCCCGTCCTTGCAGCGGCAGCCGCAGAGAGGCTCCAGTCGAGTGTGGCTGTAGTCGGAGCCGAGGGGAGGGAAGTGAAAAGCGAAGCAGCGGTCGTGGCTGTTGCCGCAACCTCGATATTGTTCGTCGTCATGTTGACCGTGCCCTGCACGGTGGTTCCCGATGCGGCCTGGAAAGCCGGTCCGTTGTTCGCAAGGTACACGTTCCGAATGACGAGCGATCCATCAGCGATGCGATCAAGAGTGGTCTGGTCCCGGAGGCTCATCGCCGCTCTCGGCCACCTGGCTACCACGCCGTTCACGTAATGCCCGGCGGTGCCGCGACGGAGCATCATGCCTATCCCGCCTGACGTGGCGTCAACGACACCCTCGCCCGTTCCGACAAGCGTGAAGTTGGCGAACATCGGATCCGTGCGGGGCAGCGAAGTTTGTCCGGCAAGACAATTCGCACCAGCACACCCATCGTTCTCGATCCCCTGTGGATCGGACGATAGTGTGCCCGCTGCGGGACGTGCGTCAGGACGTATCGACTGAAACGCAACGAGGAACTGATTTCTGCCGGTGTACCCCTCGGAAGCATCGAAGTGGTCGTCACCCGATTCGTAGGAAACGAGATACTTCGCGTCCACGGCGCCCCCGAACCACTCGAACGAGTCGTCAAGGCCGTAGAGGGACTGAAGGTAGGAAAGCTGGGTACCGCTCCCCAGCGCGGCGAAGGTAAAGCTGTTGAGTTCCGCATCAGCCGCAGTGGCGAAACCCGCAAACTCCACTCGGACATAGCTCAGGGTGCCGCTGTTGTCGGAGTTGTTGCCACCACCGCCGTAATTGACCTGTGGGTTCGAGGCGCCAGTGCCCGTTCCTTCCAGTATTGTCGGATCGGCGCGATTGATGACGCCATTGCCGACAATGATGAGGCCGCCCCAGTCGCCCGCCTGGCGCCCTGTCGAACGCTCGGACGTGAAGACGATCGGCCTGTCGGCAGTGCCGACGGCGTTAATTCGCGCGCCGCGGAGCACGAAGAGTGAAGACCCCGGCACATCGAAATCGCCAATGATTTTCGTTCCTGGTTCGATCGTCAGCGTGGCGCCGTTCGCGACCTTCACGAAGCCGGAAAGAGTGTACGTCGTCTCGGCACGGAATAGCCGGTTGGCGGTGATATCGGCGGTAATGGTGGATGATCCAGCTGGAATCGCTGGATCGGGAGGTCCGAGCGGATCCTGCTCCGAACAGGCGACGAAGGCAGCGACGAGGGCAGCAAGACCAGCAAATTGTGACGCGCGAAGACGGTTCATCATCGGTATCCGTGTTTGGACGGGGAAGGAAAAAGACACGCGACTCAAAGCAACGAGTCGCGTGTCTCCTGACTGCACGGACGGTGTCACGGACGCGTCACAATCCACGCGTCCGACGGGCTTTTACGGACGCCAGTTCAATCCGAGCGTGTAGACCCGCCCTGCCCGATACGATTCGCGAGTGACGGTACCTTGAGTCTGCAGATATTCCTGATCAAACAGATTGCGGGCGTCGAACTTTCCGGAGATTCTTGCGAATACCGGGAATCTCAGCGAGAAATCCAGCACACTCCGCGATTCCTCGTAGGTCACGGGAAGCGGACGCTGGCTGGCGCTCAGGATTCTGCGGCCAACCCGGTTGAACAGCAGCGTGCCGCTGATGGCGCTCCCTGGAGCAGCATACGAAACACCGGCATTGATCACGTACGGAGCCTGGCCGACCATCGCCCTGTCTTCCTTCGCGACCCGAGGATCATCACCAAGTCGCACTTCGCTGCGCATGAACGTCATGTTCGAGAACACGCTCAACGGAGCGAAGAACGATCCAAGCCTGTCGAGACCGGTGCGCGCTTCGAGCTCGACGCCCAGGTTGTCGGCGCCGTCGGCATTGATGAAGGTCACAATGCGAGTTCCCGATGTCGCGAGGAAAACCCGTTCGATCGGATCCTGAAAACGTTTCGCAAACACGCCTACGCTCAGAACCTCACCACTGCGCGGATACCACTCCCACCGCGCGTCGGCGTTACGAATCAGCGTCCGGCGCAACGCCGGGTTTCCGAGCACATTCTCTCCACCCAACACATCGCGATACTGCACTTCCGCAAGCTCCCGGTATTCCGGGCGAGCCAGAGTCTGCGTTGCGGACAGACGGAAGTTCTGGGACTCGGATACCCTGAAATTGAAGAGAAGGGAAGGAAGCACGTCGGTGTAAACCGGGTTGGTTCTTACTCTCTTGCCTACGGTTGGCTCCGCCGAAACAAGGGTGTAAGACCGCTCGACGCGCGCGCCGCTGACGATCTGCAACCTGTCGCTGGCCATCCACTCGATCATCCCGTAGCCGGCGCCCACCTCTTCGTTCGCGCCGTAGGATCCTCCCTGCGAAAGCGGAGCAATCCGGAAAACCGCATCGGAAGCTTCGGTGAATCGACCATCGAAGATCTGTTCAGCCGCGAGGCGTCTATCGTCCAGTCCGAGCGAACTCGCCTGAATGCTGTAGGCGCGATTCGTCGCCAGGCGGTCAGTATAGCGGAAGATTCCGCCAAACTTGAGCTGGCTCTGCCTTTCAGGTCTCCCGAACTGAAGCGCGTAGTCGCCACTGGTCGAATAGCTCTTTTCATTCAGATCGCCAAACGTACGGACTGCGGCCTCACTGGCATCAAGCCAGAAAGGAATCTGGCCAGCGCCCGGATCGACGCGTATGAATTCCGATCGGTCGGGCTCAGCCCGGTTGACCGCGGAGCCAGTGAATGACAGACTGAGCTTCTGCCGCGCTCCAAGCTGGCGTTCCGCGACGATCTGGCTCGAGGCAACCGTTCGCTCCACGAACCGAAGGCGGTCGATCAGCAGGCGCGAACCGAGATTCTCGCTGAACCCGTTCTCCCGGCGCGCTTCGTTGTCCGAGGTGCGGTTGTAAGTATTGTTCAGGCTGATGCGTGTGTTGCTGCCGAACATCAGGCTGCCGTTCATGATGCCACCCCAGAGAACGGTCGCTCTCCCCGTGGAACCCTCGAACCGATCGATCTCCCTGGTACCGTCGGTGGGCTCGGCATATGCGCGTACTTCGTTCTCACGCACCTCCTGATTGTTCGAATAGCTCAGTGCTGCGATGTAGCCTGCCTGTGCACTGCCAATTGCGCTGCTGCCGCCGGCTGTCACGCCGATGGACCTGTTTGGCGAAGGGCTCTCCGCCAGCGGCGACCATGCATTACGGAATGACGATACGAACGTGTTTACATCGGACTGACTTGGCTGCCGCTCGATTCTGCCTGCTGCAGCGATAACCGCGGGCAACCTGCGCTCGCTTCCGGCGAAGCCCAGCCATTCTCTTCCCACGGTCGGGGCCGAGAAAAGCGAACGGTTCGTAACAGCGTCGTTGTACCCCATCGACGAAGAAAACTGAATCTCTCCACGGGCCGGGAACTCCCGTGTTCTGATGTCGACCTGCGCGCCACTGAAGTCGCCAGGCTGATCGGCGGTGAAATTCTTGGAGGTCGTCACTGACTGAATGAGCGACGACGGAAACAGATCGAGCGGAACGACTTTTCGCTCGGGCTCCGGGCTCGGGATTCGGGCTCCATTCAGCGAAGTCGTCGTGTACCGCTCGCCGAGTCCACGGACGAAGACGTATTTGCCGTCCTGCACCGTGACACCGCTGACACGCTGCACTGCCTGCGCAGCATCGCTGTCCGGACTCTTTGCGATCTGTTCGCGCGTCACTGCACTGACCACGCCGACCGCAGTGCGCTGCTTGTCGAGCGCTTCGTTCACAGTGCCCCGCTCGCTCGATGCAGTGACAACCTGAGTGGTGAGCGAGACGGTGACAGGCTCGAGCGTGACGCTCTGTTCCAGCGTCTGACCCTGCGACAACACAAGTCCCGTGACCGTTTTTGGAGCAAACCCAAGGCGCCGCAGATGGAGCGTGACAGTGCCGGGGGTGACGCGATTGAGGGTGAACCGTCCCTCGAGGCCCGACGCTGTGCCAGCGGTGGTGCCTACAACCTGGATGCCGACGTCCGTCAGTCCTTCACCAGTGCGAGCATCAATTACGCGGCCGACAATGCGGCCGGAAGCCGCGGTGGCGTTTGGCGCAGGTGTCTGCGCTGCAACGGCCGAAAACGGAGTGACTGCTGCAATCGCCAGTGCTGCAGCGATAACGATCCGAGGACGCGCGATGGTATGCATGTCGCTCCTTCTGATAGAGGGCGGAGTTGAGTCGGGCAGATGCCGCGACGAACCGGGGAGTTTGTCTCTGCGGTGTGTCGGAATTCACCCGATTACTGCAACAGACCTGTAACGATTGGCCGATCGTTCAGAGAGTGCTGGCGTTGGGGCGCAGCGTCAGCATCGGCGTCGGCGTCGAGGGCGCGCCCGCACCGCCAGCTTGGTTGGACAAGGCCCATTTGCGGGCGGCTATACCGCTCAGGCCGCGTGCGGCCGGTCCGGGAAGAAAGCGGCTATGGTGGTGCCGTGGCCGATTGCACTCTCGGCACGTACACGTCCTCCGTGCGTTTCAACGAGGTGTTTCACAATCGCGAGTCCAAGCCCGGTCCCGCCACTGTCACGGGTGCGGCCCGCGTCAACGCGATAGAACCTTTCGAAAATTCTCGGCAAGTGCTCGGCGCCGATACCCGGCCCGCTGTCTCTTACGCCAATCCAGACGCCGCCGATTTCACGGTCTGCGAAAACTGTGACGTGCCCGAAGGACGTATGCCGCACGGCGTTCTCCAGCAGATTGGCGAGCACCTGACGGAGAGCGGTGATGTCTGCAATCAGCGATGACGCAGGTGCTGAAACTTCCACCTGCAGATTCAGGCCCTTTGCGTCTGCCGACGCCTGCACCGATGACAATGCGTCGGCGGCTACGGCGGCCACGTCCTGCTCGGACACTGAGGGTGTCCATCGCCCTGACTCCAGGCGCGAAAGATCGAGTAGATCATCGACGATTCGCTGCATGCGCTCAGTGTGCGTGTAGATCGTTTTCGCAAACTGCCGACGGCGCTCCAGGGGTAAATCATCATCCGCCAGCGTCTCCGCGAACCCCGCGATGACAGTCAGCGGAGTACGCAGCTCGTGAGAAACATTCGCCACGAAGTCGCGTCGTACCATCTCGAGCTGGCGTATTCGCGTGAGATCGAAAAACGCGAGTACCGCGCCGCCCCCTGTCAGTGGACGCGCTGTCAGCGAGAGCGTGTGCCCGCTAACGGCGAGCTCAAAAGGCTCAGTGGTCGCGCCCTGCAGCGCTGCCTGAATCGCGTACTGTAGCTCACGCACCCGCGGCAAACGGTCGACGCCGAAAGGCACGTCATCAGTGACTCGGAGAAGCGTTCGACCCGCCGAATTGATACGCAGGACCTGTTGTCGCTGGCCAATCGCCACCACACCTTCATTCAGTGATTCGATCAGCGCGGCCAGGAGCGATTCCTCAGCGTGCTGGGCCACCATCCTCGCGCTCAACTGTTCGGCCAGGCGATGTACGGCAGTAGCGAGTTCTCCAACCTCGCCTGGGGCCGACAGTGGCGGCCGCGATGTCTGATCGCCGAGCGCCAAAGCGCGCGCAACGCCAGCGAGCTCGTCGATCGGGCGGGTAATACTGACCGCAACTATCCGTCCAATCACAAGCACCAGCATACATGCAACGATCGCCGGAACGGCGAGTTCAGATAGGGGAGTGCCGAGTATCAGCCGTACGAGAAGAACTACCAGCGCGACAACGGCGACCGAGTGCATTTGCAGCCGGCCGGCGATTTTCATGGATCCCTGGACGAGCCGGGCTTGATGCGGTAACCGAAGCCACGCACGGTTTCGATGAGGTCACCTGCCGACCCAAGCTTGGTTCGCAGCCGCTGCACATGCATGTCCACCGTTCTCGTCTGAATGTCGGGCGCAGCATCCCACACCGACTGGAGCAAGTGCGACCGGGCCTGCACCCGTCCGCGTCTCTCGGCGAGCAGCAGCAGCAATTTGTACTCAGTCGGGGTCAACTCAACTTCGGCTCCCTCGACACTTACGCCATGGGCTGATCTGTTGATCGATATGGAGCCGATATTCACCACATCATCAGCTTCAGGCGTCGCACCCGTTCGCCGCAGAATGGCCTTCACTCTGAGGACCAGTTCGGCTGGACTGAACGGCTTGGTGAGATAGTCGTCGGCTCCGAGGGACAGACCGCGGACGCGGTCTGGCTCCTCGCGTCTGGCGGTGAGCATGAGCACGGCGACATGGCGGGTTGATTCGTCGTTACGCAGCGCAGTGAGAACGTCGAACCCCGACATGCCGGGAAGCATCAGGTCGAGGACAACGAGCGCCGGCCGCTCCCGGCGAGCCTGATCAAGCGCTTCAGATCCGCCGGTCGCAGTTACGACGCGGAAGCCTGACTTCGCGAGGTGGTACGCGACGAGGGCTACTATATCTGGTTCGTCGTCGACGACGAGCACCCGCTCGCCTGTCGCTGCGGGCTGTTCCATGTGCGTAAACTTGGCCGTCCCGCGTCGTATCAGTCAACGCCGACACTGTCACGGTCGTGTGACGAAAGCGTCCGCTGACGGCGCAGCAAACACTTCGCTAGCTTGAGAGTTCGCCTGCCCGACCGCCAATCCCAGCGACCTCAGGAACCATGAAAGCATTCGCCGTTCTTGCAGTGGCGTTCGTGTCAGCATCGTGCGCCGCTACCGTCCCGCCCGCTTCGAGCACCGGCGGATCTCGAGGAGGAGCGTCCGGGTTCGAACTGCTGGTTCTGAGCACCACCGATGTTCATGGCCACATTCGCGGCTGGGATTACTATGCGAACGCGCCCGCGGCGGGCAGAGGGCTCACCCGCGCCGCAACAGTGGTGGACTCTGTTCGGGCCTCAAACCCTGGTCGCGTGGTGCTGGTCGATGCGGGCGACCTGTTGCAAGGCAACCCCTTTGCCGACGTTTCGCGAAAGCAGTTCGCGGACTCCCTCAATCCGATAATCTCGGCGATGAATGCCATGCGGTATGACGCTGCCGCTATTGGAAATCATGAATACAACTATGGCGTTCCGTATCTGCAACGGGCAGTCGCGCAGGCGCGGTTCGCGTTGCTGTCGGCCAATACCTATCGGCCGAATGGGGCGCATGCTTTCCGCGCGTGGACGATTGTCGAGCGGCGTGGCGTCAAGATCGGCATCATCGGCGCCACCACTCCGGGAGTGATGGTCTGGGACGCGGAAAACGTCAAAGGCAGAATCACTGTGGGCGATATAGTGCCTGCAGTTCGCCAGGCGGTTCAGGGAGCCCGCGTTGCCGGAGCCGACATCATTATGGTGACAATGCACGCCGGGCTCGATGGCCCGTCGAGCTACGATACGGTGGCGTCTGGACTCCCAAGCGAAAACGTAGCGGGGCGGGTGGCAGCCGAAATTCCCGGAATCGATCTGATCGTCTACGGTCATTCACACCGTGAACAGAAGAATCTGAAAATCGGGTCGACACTTCTTGTGCAGCCGCGTAACTGGGCGATGAGTGTAGGCGTTGCACATCTGCAGCTTGCGCGCGAAGGAAATGGGTGGAAAGTCGCCTCGGCCCAAGGTGAAACGATACAATCGGCGGCCCGTGCCGAAAGTCAGACAGTCATCGACGTTTCGGCTGCCGCGCACAAGGCGACAGTCGCGTACGCCAACACTGTCATCGGATCTACGCGCGTGGCGTGGCGCGCAGACTCGTCGCGACTTCGTGACACCCCGCTTATCGATTTCATGCTGGAGGTCATGCGGAAGACAGCAGGCGCCGATCTGGCGTCGACGGCAGCCTTTTCCACCGATGCATCGCTCGACACCGGCTCTATCACGGTCGCCGAAATGGCGCGGCTTTACCCTTACGACAATACGCTCCGCGCCGTGCGCATAAACGGACAGCAGCTGCGTGATTATCTGGAGTTCAGCGCGAGATACTACAAAGGGGCTACTACTGGCCCGCAGGCTGTGCCCGTCCCCGACCCTGAGATTCCGGGATACAATTTCGATATCGTCTCCGGGGTGGACTACACCATCGACCTCGCGCGTCCGATTGGGTCCCGTATAACCACCTTGTCGATAAAAGGCAGGCCAGTGGCGCCGAGTGACAGTTTCACGATGGCGCTCAACAATTACAGGCAGACTGGCGGTGGCGGTTTCTCGATGCTGCGCGGGGCGGCCGTCGTATACGACAAGCAGCTGGAGATTCGCCAGCTGCTCATCGACGAAGTCACGAAGCAGCGCGATATGCGGCCGGCCATCTATTTCTCGCAGAACTGGTCGTTGATTTACCCGGGTGCCGCGCTGTCCCCGGCGGGCGGTGAATCCCAGGGCGGGCCGCTGCCGGCCGGCACTCCGCGATTGCGCGTCATTGCCACAAATGATTTTCACGGTGCGCTCGAGCCGCGCCCGGATGCAAATGGTGTCATGCGGGGTGGCGCTGCTTACGTTGCCGCTGTCATTAAGAAGACAATCGCCGAGTGCGCACCGGAATGTGAAACCCTCCTGCTCGACGGGGGCGACATGTTTCAGGGCACCCCGGCATCGAATTTCGCGTTTGGCCGTCCGGTGGTGGAGTACTACAACCGGCTGGGATACGCCGCTGCCGCGCTAGGCAACCACGAGTTCGACTGGGGCGTTGACTCGTTGCGAGCGCGGATGAAGGAGGCACGGTTCGCCATCCTGGGTGCGAACGTCAGATTCAAGGATGGTCGCGACGTACCGTGGATCCGCGACGATACCCTCGTGGTTCGTGGTGCACTGAAAATCGGTGTGATTGGCATCGCGACGCGCCTCACTCCGACAACAACCAGGGCGGCCAACGTCCTCAACCTCCGGTTCGACGATCCGGTTCCAGTCGTAAACGCGCGGGCACGGTCACTGCGCGAGCGGGGAGCGGATATGGTGATCGTCGTTGCGCACGACGGCGGGTTTTGCGCACCGGATGGGGTGGCACCGTGTCGCGGCGAGATCATTGACATTGCGGGCCGGCTCACCGAGAAAATTGACGCCATCGTCAGCGGTCACTCGCATAGCGTGATCGACGTGAACGTCAAAGGCGTTCCCATCGTGCAAGCCAGATCCAGCGGCCGCTCAATCGGCGTAATCGACATTCCGCTGCAGCGAGCGTCGGGGGCACTCGGGGCATATGGGGAGGTGAGAGACGTGGTAACGACAGGCACGATTCCGGAGCCTGGCATCGACTCGCTCGTCCGGCTTGCGTCGCGGCGCGTGGCTGCGCTCGTCAACCGGCCAATCGCCCGGTTTGCCTCGGGCCTGAGCCGGGAGGGCAGCCAGTATCCTCTTGGGAACATCATCGCCGACGCGCAACGATGGGCGGGAAAGGGCGACGTCGCGATCATGAACAACGGCGGTATCCGGGCCGGACTCCGCGACGGCATCGCAACGTACGGCTCCTTGTATGAAGTTCAGCCATTTGGAAATACCCTGTACCGACTCAGCATGCGCGGTTCGAATCTTCGCAGTTGCCTGGAACGGATAATGACGCGCGAGCAGCCGAGGGTGCATGTGAGCGGAATCACAATCGGATTCAATCCGGCGGGTGCAATTGGCCAGAAAATCGTATCGCTGGCGTTGCCGGCGGGTCGAACGCTGGCAGCCAACGCCGTCTACACTGTGATCGTCAACGACTTCATTGCAACAAGCACTGACGATCTGTGCTCCATGAAAGACGCGATTCGGTCGACGCCAATCGGCATCACTGATCTGGAGGCATTAACCGGTTATCTGGCAACTTTGCGTTCGCCAATACAACCGCCCGTCGAAGCGCGCATTGTCATCCGTCAATGACGGATTCGGGCATTCGCGTGTACGTCGATTCCGTTCCCTTCGATGTCCCGCCGGCAGCCACGGTAATCGATGCCGTCAGGGCTGCGAGCAACGATCTCGCGCAGGCAGTGATCGAGGGGACGCGAATGGTGACGGATAGCCGGGGCCTGCCAGTCGAACCGGACGTTGCACTCCACGGTGGCGCGATACTAAGGGTTGTTGCTGTTCGCATGAAGGACGCTTAACCGGCCTGTCCAGGTGGTTCAACTTTCGGCAGCGATGCGATATCATCGTGCATGCTGACATCCGAACTACTGCGACGCCTGCCAAAAGCGGAGCTTCACTGCCATCTCGACGGATCGGTACGACCGGCGACCCTCCTCGAGCTGGGCCGCGAATACGGCGTCAGAATGCCGCGCCAATCCGAGGAGGAATTGCGGGACTATATGCTCGTGAGCGATGCTCGCTCCCTCGAGGATTACCTGCAGAGATTCGAGGTGACAGTATCGGTGATGCAATCGGCCGAGGCGATCGAGCGCATTGCCTACGAGCTGGGTGAAGATGCCTGGAGAGACGGTGTCAGATACATCGAGGTTCGTAACGCGCCGATTCTCAACAGCCGCGGTGCGCTTTCGATTGACGAGGCACTGGAGGCACAGATCCGGGGCCTCCAGCGGGCGGAACGCGATTTCGGAATAGTCTGCCGTTCCATTGTGTGCTCGCTTCGCCAGCTGCCGCCTGCGACTTCGCTGGAGATGGCGCGTCTGGCGGTTTCATACAAAGACCGGGGTGTCGTTGCTTTCGATCTTGCCGGCGGCGAGGCAGGATTTCCGGCCGCCGCGCATGGCGCCGCGTTCGCATATGCAAGGGAGCATCATCTCGCCGTGACTGTGCATGCGGGCGAGGGCGACGGGGCCGACTCGGTGCGCGGCGCGGTGCACTCATGTGGCGCTCACCGTATTGGCCATGCAACCCGCCTCATTGAGGATGCCGAGCTGACACAATATGTGAACGACCGCCGGATCGGACTCGAGATCTGCCTGACGAGCAACGTTCAGACGCACGCAGCGTCATCGTACGAAACTCATCCACTGCGGGAATATTTCAACCGCGGATTGAACGTCGCCCTCAACACCGACAATCGCCTTATGAGCGGGACGACCCTTACCGACGAGTTTGCGTTTGCCGCGCGTCACCTCGATTTCACGCTGGATGAGCTCTCGACGTTGGCCCTGAACAGTTTCGAGAGCGCCTTCCTTCCGTGGGAGCAGCGAATGGAGCTGCTGGAATCCGTGTCTGCGGAGCTGATGTCGATGGCGGGTAACGAATCGTGACCAGGCGATACGGATTTGAGGCAGCCCGCGAGTCAGCGGATGCGATACGGGACCGCATTGGCCCAGCGGTACCCGAAATTGCGATCACACTTGGGTCTGGTCTTGGAGGACTCGCGGACCAGATCGAAAACTCCGTTCACATTCCGTTTGCGGAAATTCCAGGGTTCCCCAGTGCCACAGTGGTTGGCCATGCCGGAACACTGGTAGCGGGGACGCTCGCGGGAAGGCAGGTCGTCGCCCTTGCAGGACGGTTTCACATGTACGAGGGCCACGCGCCGCAGGTCGCTGCATTTCCCATACGAATGATGCATGCGCTTGGCGCCCGCACCTATTTCGCGTCGAACGCCGCCGGCGGAATCAGGCGCGACCTGGTTACGGGCGACCTGATGATCATCGAAGATCATCTTAATCTTGCGTGGAGCAATCCGCTGACTGGACACGTAGAGGACGGCGACGAGCGCTTTCCGGACATGAGTGCTCCCTACGACATGATGCTTCGCTCGGTGTTGCAATCCTGCGCGGATACGCTGGGTATCGTCGTCAAGGAGGGAGTGTATGCATGGCTCGCCGGCCCGTCATACGAAACCCGTGCGGAAGTGAGAATGCTCGAGCGGCTTGGGGCCGATGCGGTCGGCATGTCGACAGTGCCGGAGATCATCGTTGCGCGGGCGCTTGGCATGCGTGCGGTGGGCGTTAGCTGCATCGCCAACGCCGCATCGGGATTATCCGAGGGTCCTGTACTGCATTCGGACGTGCTTGAAGTAACAGCCCGCGCGGCGGAATGCTTTCAGGCGCTGGTGACGGCGTTCGTTGGGAGACTTCCGCCCGCGAAGTGATTGAGTGGGCCATTGCCGGCACCGAGCCCTGGCGCCGACGCGATCGCGGAGTGCACATAGTCAATTGCAACTCTGACTGAAGTCCTCAGCTCGGTGCCGCAGGCAAGCTGGGCGGCGACTGCAGCCGAAAGCGTACAACCCGTGCCGTGTGTGCTGGTGGTGGCAAGTCGTGCATGTGTGAAGACCTCGAAAGCACCGTCATAGAACACGTCGACCACTGATTCGTCGCGCGCAGACGCGATGTGCCCCCCCTTTACGAGAACGGCCTTGGCTCCCAGAAGAAAAATCGTTTCAGCGGCTCGGTGCATGTCGTCGGAGTTCTGAACGGGAAAGCCGGCGAGCACTGCTGCCTCATCCGAGTTCGGCGTTACCAGCGCGGCCAGGGGGAGCAACAGCGCCCGAATCGCCTCCGCGGTACCGCCGTCAGCGAGCAGGTCACCTGAAGTTGCGACCATCACCGGATCGAGCACGTAGGGGCCCATTTCATGCTCGCGGAGCGCGGCGGCGACCGCTCGCGCGATTCCCTCGTTGGCGAGCATGCCGCTTTTCACCGACCGTGGTCGGAGGTCAGTCGCAACCGCGTCAATCTGCGCCTTTACAAGGGATGGCTGGAGAGCTTCCCAATGCAAAACACCAGTTGTGTTCTGAGCTGTGATTGCTGTAACCGCCGACGTGCCGAACACTCCGAACCTATGGAAGGTCTTGAGATCAGCCTGGATTCCTGCGCCTCCTCCAGAATCGGAGCCTGCGACCGTCAACGCGACCTTCATATGCGAAAGATGCGCAGCGGAATTCCGCTGCGCATCTTCAAATCGAAATGAAGCGAACTACCTACCGCGTTCGCCGAGGGGCGGGTGACGGAGGCAGCGAGCGCAGCCGGGACTTGAAGCGATCATAGTTGGTCGTGTTCCGGTTGAGTCGGCTCAGCGTCGTGGCTGGGACCCGGCTGATGAGCGCCTGGGTACTGGCGATTCTGTCTTCCTCGAGCGGGTGGGTCGCAAACCATGACGCTACACCGCTGGGCCGGGTTCTTCGCTCGGCCAACAGTGTCTGGAACATCGTGACGATGCCCCTCGGATGGATTCCCGAGCGAACGACGGTGTTGACAGCGTCTACGTCGGCCTCCGCCTCGGCCTGACGTCCGAAGCGCGCAAATACCGCCCCGCCGGCGATGTTGATTCCCGCCTGCGCGATATCACTGTTGCATACACTGGTGAGAACGCAGGCAAGCGTCACACCGATATTTGCACCCTGTGCTTTTTCCATCTGCTCGACGCTATGCCGCTGCACCACGTGCCCGATTTCATGACCGAGCACTCCGGCCAGCTCGGACATCTCGGTGGTGCGTTCAATCAAACCACGATTGACGTAGATGAAACCGCCGGGAACGGCGAACGCATTGACCTCTCTGCTGTCAACGATGTAAAAGCGCCAGTCAAGGTCCGCGCGGCTCGTGGTTCGTGCCAGTTGGTCGCCAAGGACATTGATGTAGCGGTTCAGCTCCGGATCGCTCACTATCGGCAGCTGAGAATTGATCTGCCTTGCGTAATCAGTGCCGAGCTCAACTTCCTGCTGCTGGGAAATGCCACACGCCGAGATTGACAGAGTCAGCGCAGACAACACAAAAATTCGTCTCATTTATAGCTCCGCGGTAAATTGCTTCCCAGAGGGAAAAGCAAGTCCTATTCCATGCCCGTTGAACTGGGGTTCTGCGTGAGATTGCTGACACTCGCTCGTGACCTTCGGCGCCGAAAATCAAGGGAGCGCCAGTCCCTTTTTGTAGCTGAGGGAGTTCGCTCGGTAGAGGAACTCCTCTCGTCTTCGGTAAGTATCCTTGGCGTTCTGACCGCCCCGCAACTGAAAGACGCGCCGCGCGGCACTGAGCTTCTACAACTTCTCGCCGAACGAAACGTCATCATCACGCCCGTGAACGATGCGGAGTTTCGTTCTGCCGCCGAAACCGAGTCCCCGCAGGGAATTCTGGCAGTCGCCGAAATACCGACATACAGTCTCGAGACGCTGGCAACCAGTACCGAATTTCGCATTTTGCTGCTCGATGGTCTGCAGGATCCCGGAAACGTCGGCACCGTTCTGCGCACCGCCGCCGCCTTCTCTTTCGATGCGACCATCGCTTTACCTGGTACCGTCGATATCTGGAACGCCAAAGTCGTCCGTAGCGCGATGGGGTCTCTCTTCCGTCATCCCGCATTTCATGATACCGCGGAGAATGTATTTACGTTCCTTGCTGAGCATGGAGCGGAGACATGGGGAGCCGATACCACGGGCGCCCCAACAGGCGACCATGCCATTCCCGGTCGTCTGGCGCTCGCAGTCGGAAACGAGGGCGCAGGTCTGTCGTCTTACGTGTGTAACCGTGTCGACCGTCTCGTGTCGATCGACATCTCCAAGTCAGTGGAATCCCTGAACGTCGCTGTCGCTACCGGCATTTTCCTTTATCAGCTCAGGAAATAATGGATACCCTCTGGGCGATCTACAGTTTTGTGGTTGGAGCATGTTTCGGTTCCTTTCTGAACGTCTGCATCTCGCGGTGGCCGGACGATCTGTCGGTAGTCTCACCCCGCTCCCGCTGCCCGAAATGCGAGCGCCAGATAACGGCATTCGAGAATATTCCGCTCATCAGCTGGCTTGCCCTGAGAGGTCGTTGCCGGGGTTGCGCCAGCCCGATTTCGTTCCAGTATCCGCTGGTTGAGTTGACCGCTGGTTTGATATGGCTGGCGTGCTACATGAATTACGGGCTCACATTCACCGCCCTCCGCGTCGCGATGCTGGCGACAGTTCTTCTCGGCATCGCAATCACGGATGCAAAGCGTTACCTCATTCCCGACGGCTTCACGGTATTTGGTCTCGCGTGGGTGATGTTGACGGCCGTGATCGCGCTGTTTGTCGGCGATGCACCACCTTTCGCCGGCCTGTACAGTGCGTTCATCGGCGCGTGCGTCGGAGCTGGCGCGATTGCGATAGCGGGGTGGATAGGTGAAGTAACCTTGGGAAAGGAAGCGATGGGGTTCGGCGACGTCACCTTGATGGCTGTAGTCGGCGGCGCGGTGGGACCAGACCGTGCACTCATCACGGTATTCATCGGCGCCCTGCTCGGAGCGCTAATCTTTCTCGGTATTGTCTACCCGATTGCGTGGCTTCGAGCGAAAAGGACGGAAGCCGAGTTCTCTGCTCCACTGGTTCCATTTGGGGTGTTTCTTGCGCCTGCCGCAATGATCGCGTTGCTTTGGGGCGACTCACTCATCTCGACCTACGCACGCTATTCAGGCCTCTAGGCACAGTATATATGCAAACGCACCTGAAGTCCGTCGCGCACGTTTCAAAGGCGTGCCTTCGCAGGATGGGATCGACGGTTTTTTCCCTGCTGGCCGGCGCCGGAGTGCTGACGTCATGCGCCGACAAGCCGGTAGAGTATTCCGGACCATTCGGCAGGCAGGTCGCGGAAGCAGTTCCGAAAATAGAAGGTGCGGTAGGGCTTAAGTTCAAGGCTCCCCCGCGCGTGGAGCAGCGGTCGAAGGCCCAGGTGCGGGAGTTCGTTACGCGTCAGGTGACCGATCCGCGGGCGGCACGCGAGCTTGCGGGAATCACCGCTGTGTACAAGCGGCTGGGGATGATTCCCGATTCCTTGAACATGCAGAAGTTCCTCGTGGATCTGCTCGAGGAACAGATCGTGGGATACTATGATCCCAAGACCAAGGTGCTTTACATCGTCAGCGACGCACCGAAGGAGGCTGTGGGGATTACGATCACCCACGAACTCGTGCATGCGCTGCAGGACCAGTACATCAGCCTGGACTCGACGCAGAAGGTGGAAGGGCAGAACGATCGCCAATCAGCGGCGCAGGCAGTGTTCGAGGGACAGGCCGTCTACGAACAGGTCGCCGCAATGCTTGGCGGAACCAATGTGGCGATCAACCTGCCTGGAGGGTGGGACCGCATACGCGACATGATTCGTGAGAACCAGAGCTCGATGCCTGTGTTTGCCGCAGCGCCTGTCGTCATCCAGGAGACACTGATCTTTCCATATCTGAGTGGCGCCGAATTTGTCCGTAACTTCAAGGAGCGAAACACGGGTCAGTCAGTGTACCAGGACATGCCGGCGTCGACAGAGCAGATACTTCATCCAAGCGCGTTCTTCGGAAAGCGAGATGCGCCCACTGCTGTCACGCTGCCCCCGCTGGCAGGTGGATCGCCGGTTTACCAGAATAGTCTTGGAGAGTTTGAAACGCGCCTGCTCCTGTTCCAGCATCTCAAGGATCAGAACGAGGCCGTGCGCGGGGCGACGGGCTGGGATGGTGACCGCTACATACTTTTCGACACGAACGGCGGACAGGGAATAGCGTGGGTGACGGTGTGGGATTCTCCCGCGGAAGCCTCGGAATTCTTTGATCTGATCGGACAGGGGGTGGACCGGCGATTTGGCACAAAGACGCCAGCAATTAGCGGCGCAGTCAAAAAGCAATACGCTGCTCCCGGACGCTCGATAGAGATTACGACCGACCAAATTGGTGGACGACCGTTGGTTCTCTATGTTGACGTTCCGGCCGGGACGAACAGCGCCGTGATCGACCTGAATGCATTGAAGCTGCAACAGTAGCGGTCTCAGCCCGGGCAGGTGCTACACTATCAGCGACGCGGGCCAGGCTTCAAAGCCCAATGAGCTTGGACAGGAAGAAAGTGCAAACGCCAACTACTGCTCCAAGCGCATAACCGATAGTGATAATGAGCTTGAGCTCATTGTCGATTACCGAGCGCAGGATGTCTTCCACACGATCAGTGCTGAAGGCCATGACCTTCCGCTCGACCATTGCCTGAACGTCGAGGCGCTCGACGAGGGAAGGCAGTTGAGCGTGCATCCACTCCCAGATCATGGGCGCGCTCGAATGCGCAAGCCGCCTGCCCGCTTCGGGATCGTTGGTCAATGCTACATCGCCGATGATTTCGGCGATTGGTTTCTGAAGATACGCCAGCAACGCATCGTGAATGGTGCGGCTGATCTCTTCCCGAATGATCGGATCATCCAGCAAAACGACGAGCTGTTCGACGCCGTCGGTTTCAATCGAGTCGAGTGCCGCCTCGAACTTCCGTTCCGACATCATCAGCTTGGCAAGCACTTTCTCATGGAACTTCAGATCTTCGACGAACCGGTTGAACAGACCGTGCAGTGCCCCCCGCAGCTTGATTCTGGTATTGGGCTGCCCGAGAAATGAACCCAGTTTTCCCATCGCGGTGGGAAGATATGAACCCATCGCACCTTCCATGGCGGTCACGACTCCGGGCGGTACCTTGTCGATCAGCGGCTCACGCGATGCGATGATCTCGTTAATCACCTCTTCCAGCTTCATTTCGAATGCGGCCCGCAACTCAGGCCTGCCGAGCTCGCTTTGTAAATCTCCCGGCGTCAGGAGCCGTTCGCCGACAGTACGTCCCAGGCTGCGAGCCATTCGCGCCTGATTCTTCGGGATTGCCCCCTGTAATCCGAACCGTTTTTTCTTGGGGTTGAAGAGCATCCAGACCGCGACCGTGTCCGTCACGCCGCCGGCAATCGTGCCGATGAACACGTGCACCGCGAGTTGTACCCACGCGTTCTCCATGCTGAAATCCATACGCGCTTCTACGCCCTTCTCGTGGAGCTCGTTTCGTTTTTCTCCCGGGCAGACAGAGTATCACGGATTGCCAGCCTTTTCCGTTTCCCCGGTCCCGTTGCCGGCGGCGAATCGGCGGGAAGTGGTGCTGAGCCTTTCAACAGCATGAGATGGAGCACCTCGTCCATGCTGGACACGAAGGTGAACGCCATCGCTGCTTTCACTTCCTCAGGGATTTCGCGCAAGTCTTTCTCGTTGTGTGCCGGCATGATGACCTGTCTCAGGCCGGCGCGGTAAGCCGCAAGAATCTTTTCCTTCACGCCGCCAATTTCCAGCACTCTGCCCCGCAGCGTCACCTCCCCGGTCAGTGCAACGTCGCGTCGCACGGGCCGTCGGCTAAGGACACTTGCGATTGCGAGCGTGATCGCCGCGCCAGCGCTCGGACCATCCTTCTGGATGGCGCCGGCAGGGAAGTGCACATGCAAATCAGTGTTCTTGAAAGTCTCGGCGGGAATTTCCAGCAGATCGCCCCGCGACCTTACATACGAATGGGCCGCGTCGACTGACTCCCGCATCACGGCGCCAAGTTGTCCTGTCACGGTGAGTTTTCCCGTGCCGGCCATTCTCAGCGCTTCGATCGACATCAGGTCTCCCCCAGTCGCTGTCCACGCAAGGCCCGTCACTGCGCCCACCTCTGGCTCCTGTTCCGCCGCTTCGAGTGTGTAACGCGGATTCCCGAGGACGTCAGTGACACGCTGAACGTCGACCACCCATGCACCTTCCTCGCCCTCTGCTTTCCGGCGGGCGCGCCGGCGGAGTATCGAAGCGATGTCGCGCTCGAAGTTCCGAAGCCCGGCCTCGCGTGAGTACCGGCTGGAAATGTGAATCAGGATCTCGTCCGTGAACTGGATGTCCTTGTCCGTAATCCCGTGCTCCAGAAGAAGCCGCGGCAGAACGTATCGCCACGCAATCTCCACCTTCTCCTCGACTGTGTAGCCGGAGATGTTGATGATCTCCATCCGGTCGCGAAGCGGAGCCGGGATGTCGAAGACGTTGTTTGCGGTGCAGATAAACAGCACGTGGGACAGATCAAATGGCACGTTCAGATAGTGGTCGACGAAATTGTCGTTCTGCGAAGGGTCGAGAACCTCGAGCATCGCCGCCGTCGGATTTCCCGATGATCCACCGCCGCTCATTTTGTCGATTTCATCGATCATGAAAACGGGATCGTTCACGGCCACGCGGCGGAGGGCCTGAATCAGCAATCCAGGCATCGCGCCCACGTAAGTGCGTCGATGTCCGCGGATTTCTGCCTCGTCTCGCACACCGCCAACCGATATTCGATAGAACTCACGCCCGATGGCGGTGGCGATCGCTTCACCCAGCGAAGTCTTACCGGTGCCCGGCGGGCCCGCGAAACAGAGGATGGGGCCGTGAGGATCGTTGCCCCGGAGTTTCCGAACGGCGAGGAACTCGATAATCCGCTCTTTCGCTTCGTTCAGCCCGTAGTGCCGGTTGTCGAGCGACTTCTCCACCGTTGCAAGCTCGATCTCGATATTGCCCGATTGAGCAACCCAGGGAAGCGTGAGCAACCAGTCGAGATAAGTGCGAATTACCTGGTACTCGCTGGATGCCGGAGACAACATCCGCAGGCGTTCACTTTCGCGTTTTGCTTCCTGAGCGGCACGTTCCGGGAGTTTTGCCAGGGCGATCTTTTTCAGCGTCTCGACTGCTTCCTTTTCACCAGGGTCAGCTTCGCCAAGCTCGGACTGGATCGCCCGCAGCTGCTGGCGCAGATAGAACTCGCGCTCGTGCTGTTCGATCTGGATTTCAGTATGTCGCTTGACGTCCTCGACGACATGGGCACGACCTACCTCGCGCTCCAGTCGCCCCAGCAGGAATTTCAATCGTTCGCCGGTGTCGAGCCGCTGCACGATTTCGTCCTTGTCCGCGATCTTGAAGTTCATGTTCGTCGCGGCGAGATCTGCAAAGCGGCCGGGGTCGGACACATTCATGCGCAGAATCGCCGGCACCTCGTCTGGAATCCGGTCCACCAGCATCGCGAGGGTCTCGGCAGCAGTGATTACGCGGGCAACCAGCTCATCGAGTTCGTTGGCAGCGGGCGGGGTTTCGAGCGCAGCGTGCGCGCTGGCGACAGGATACGGTTCAACCTGAGTGATCTCATCGATCACAATCCGCCGCAAACCCTGCAGCGTGATCTGGACGGTGTCGCCCGGGAGGTTGATTCGCTCGTGAACGCGCGCCGCTACGCCTACGCGGCCCTTGAACGATTCAAGGTTGATCGGGTCATCATGATCGCCTTTGAAGACAACCAGCGCGACGATAAGACCAGCGCCTTCGTTGCTCCGAAGGAGTGCAAGATTCTCGGGTGCGCCCATCTGAACCGCAATCGTGCCGAGCGGATAGACAATCGTCGAGCGAAGTGCCATGAGCGGGAGCTGCGGGGGGATGTCGGACTTGAGAATGTCGTCTTTGCGCTGCGGCTTGATCATTGTCCAACTTAAGGCGCGCGTGCCCGGCGAGCCATTCTGAGGAGTGCCGGCCAAAGTGCCGGGTGAGTTGATTGGATGACACCCGGCCGGTAAGTTAGAAGGCTATGTTCGAGGACCTGAGCGAAAAGCTCGAAGCCACATTTGCCCGTCTACGCGGGCGCGGAACTCTGAGTGAATCCGATATCAAGGAGGGCCTCCGCGAAGTGCGGCGTGTGCTGCTCGAAGCGGATGTCAATTTTCAGCTCACCCGCGAGTTTCTCGAGCGCGTTGAAAAGAAAGCCGTCGGAGTAACCGCGCTCAGCGCGGTTTCCCCGGCACAGCAGCTGGTCAAGATTGTTCACGAAGAGCTGGCGACCATGTTGGGCGAGCGGCGTGAAGGTCTGAAGCTCAGCTCGGTTCCGCCAACTGTTGTGATGATGGTTGGGCTGCAGGGTTCGGGCAAGACCACGACGGCGGCCAAACTTGCGCGCAGACTGCTTGCCGAGGGCCGGGCGACTCGGCTCGTAGCGGCCGATGTCTACCGTCCGGCCGCTATCGACCAGCTCGAGACCCTTGGCGCGCAACTGGGTGTGCCGGTGTACGCCGACCGCACGACGCAGGACGTGGTCCGAATTGCACGCGCCGGCATAGAGCAGGCGAAGCGCGATCGCGACCGCGTGGTGATCGTCGATACTGCCGGCCGCCTCCAGATCGACGAAGAGATGATGGACGAGCTGAGGCGTCTCAAGGATGCCATCCGCCCGACAGAGATCATGCTCGTCGCTGACGGCATGACAGGGCAGGAAGCGGTGAAAATTGCGCAGGGCTTTGACGAAGCGCTGAATGTCACCGGCGTCATACTCACGAAAATGGACGGCGATGCGCGTGGCGGCGCGGCATTGTCCATTTATGGAGTATTGAAGAAGCCGATCAAGTATATCGGCGTTGGCGAAAAGCCCGATGCGCTCGAAGAGTTTCATCCGGACCGGATGGCCGGCCGGATTCTTCAGATGGGCGATGTGGTTTCACTGGTCGAGAAAGCGCAGGCAGCGTTCGACGAGACCGAAGCCAGACGCCTCGAAAAGAAAGTCAAGAAAGAGGGCATGGATCTGACAGATTTTCTGCAGGCCATGCGCCAGATCGAAAAAATGGGCCCGCTCGAAGGCGTATTGAAGATGCTGCCGGGCGTCAACAGCAAGATGCTGAGCCAGGCCAATATGGATCCAAAACGAATGAAGCACGTCGAAGCGATCGTGCTCTCGATGACCCCCGGGGAACGCAGGGATCCGGCGATAATCAACGGCTCGCGCCGGGCACGGATTGCGCGTGGTTGTGGCCGGTCAATCAGCGAAGTGAATCGTCTGCTCGAGCAGTTCCGCGAGATGCAGAAGATGATGAAGAAAATGTCGCAAGGTGGGGGTGGCCGGAAAGGAATGCCGTCGATGCCCGGCATGTTCGGAATGCGGTAGCGACTGCCGCGGGCGTCACGGGTGCGTGCCGGAATCACCGGCAGCGCGATGAGCCCGGAAGAAGCAGATCATTCAGCAAGGGAGTAACACCGATGGTAAGAATTCGTCTCCGCCGCGTAGGGCGGAAAAAGTCACCTGTCTACCGTATTATCGTCGCAGACTCGCAGAGTCCGCGCG